>NZ_JBNFXP010000003.1:0-292450 GCF_052877535.1 Vibrio sp. PNB23_22_6
GTGGGCTGTCACCAAATGAGTATGAAAGACAGTATTTTCAGAAGCTTGAAAGTGTATAGAGATCTGGGGTCTTACCAAATTGTGACTCTGCAGCAAAGACTGAAAAAGAGGGCAATACGATTAATGGTAATATTTTTAGTCGGTTCATAGCGCGCCCTCCATTAGTGTTTTTGCATCAAACGAACACGACTTGTAGAACTCACTATATTTGGAACCTTTTGATACCACGCCTGCAATTTGCTCATGAAAAAGCGAATATCTTGCGGTTCTTTCCCGCGTACTCATTTGCTGCGATACTATCTCGCCGACAGCACGATCATAGTTCTCATCCATCACATATACCGTGCATTCAAAAGCACGTTCAAAGCGAAGTAAGTTTTCATATGATGCGTCTTTGGATTCTGCTTGAATAAGAATAAGCTGTAATGCTTTGGCCACATCCATGAGTGCCAGGCGGGACGCTTCATCACTTGAATGCGAGAGCCCTATGTGACGCTGTATATCGTCTCGAACCCCATCTTCATCACTGTCTACACCTGCGATCGTCAAGTCATTCTCAGGCCCTGGAGCTGGCGGAAGAGGTAGGTTCGAAGAAGGGGAGATAGTGAGGACAACAGGAAGTGGCGAAGGCAGTACTTGTTTCGGTTTTCCCGCTTTGACTTCTCTTACTTGAATTACTCCATCAACGGTTTTTAACCCCTCATCGCTTGGGATGTTAATGACTACAAACACTGTATGAGCCTGTTTTGTTGAGGTATCCTCAATGTAACTCGGTGTAATCGATATCCATTGTTGAAGAGCGGGAACTACATGTAGTTTGATTCCTTCTACATCTGGAACATTATTAATGACAAGTTTTACCTCCTTAACTTGGCCTTGCTCAACACTTAACTCTAGTGAGTCTTGACTCCATGTTACTTTATCACTCGATGCGTAACTTGCGGAGCAATAAAGGAACAAAGCGGAAGCCAACCATAACGTAATTTTCATAGTGCATCCTTTCATTCTAATAGGCCATATTAATATAGTTAATATTAATATGAATGCATATCATTTCTTATTAATTTTAAGCTAATCACGATTTCATGACTGCTTAAGGAGATTAATTGGAATTCTGTAAAAAGATGCTAGTCAGTGTTGTGGATGAGTTGATTTGGCCAAAGGATAAGAGGATTTGTCATATCTTTGATTATCCGTTAAATACTAATTTAGCAAAATCACTGACTCACTTTTGTCCAAAAGCTTGCTAGCACTCGGTTAATGAATATTGTGATCACCAAGCGATTCTGTCGTACCTTAATTACCAAGCGAGTAGGTCACAATTAATAAACTTCTATGGCCGCCGCAGGCGGTATAAGCAACCCACTGAATTAATTGGGATGATCAGAATTCAAATTGCGGAAACTGCTGAACTAAAGCGGGTCACTGACCCTCTTTTTCTTTCTTGCAAGACCAGGGGCTTATAGCAGGTTCGGACGTCAGATCGGATTTGCGCAGCAAATCTAGCGGAGTCGTGCGATACTGAAGCGATCAATTTTAAATTTTGTAAGTGACTTGCAAAAAAAAATCGAATGATATCAGGCGGTAACAGCTCAGTTTCAACACATGCAAATTTAACCAACTGGTTCAATCAATTTATAAATGACTAGCGAGTAGTGAGCTTTCGTTAATGAAAAAGATAATCCATATAGATCTCGACAGTTACTATGCTTCTGTTGAAGTCAGAGACAATCCTGAATTGCGAGGAATACCTCTTGCTGTTGGGGGGAAAAATGGACGTGGGGTGATTTCAACGTGTAGTTATGAAGCAAGGGCTTTTGGTGTTCGTTCTGCCATGTCTACCGCCAAAGCCTTACAGCTTTGCCCTCAACTAACGGTTGTTTCTGGAAATATGGAAAAATATCGCTCGGTTTCTAAACAAATTCATGAGATTTTTAGTCGCTATACCGACATAATAGAGCCACTATCTTTAGATGAAGCTTACCTAGATGTGACTGATTCCCCGTTATTTAAAGGTTCTGCAACTTTAATAGCTCAAGATATTAGGAAGTCCATTAAAACTGAGTTACATCTTACTGCTTCAGCAGGTGTTTCTCCGTTAAAGTTCGTTTCAAAAGTTGCATCGGATGTGAATAAGCCAAATGGTATTTGCGTTGTTACGCCTGATGAAGTTCAATCATTTATTGATAATTTGGATTTAGGCAAGATAAATGGTGTGGGCAAAGTTACTTTAGAAAAACTTAATAAGCTTGGTTTGTTTAAAGGTAAAGATGTCAAAGAAGCCGATAGGAATATTCTGATTAGTCATTTGGGTAAATTCGGTAATACTCTATGGGATAGGTGTCACGGAATAGATGATAGACCTGTTGTTGTTGAGAGGGTAAGAAAGTCAGTAGGGGTCGAAAGAACTTACTTAAATGATATTGATAACTTAGAGCAATGCCTTTTAGCAATTGATCCCTTGTTTTTAGAATTGGAAAAAAGATTGCAGAAAGCGCTTGAAGGGAAGTTTATTTCAAAGCTTGGTGTGAAGATTAAATTTAATGACTTTCAACAAACAACAGTTGAGCATAAGCATGATACTTTTGATAAGCAGTTTTTTATTAAGTTATGTGAAGAAGCATTTAATAGAAGAGAGGGCCGAAGTGTTCGTTTGCTTGGTCTAAGTGTTGGTGTTGAACCAAAACTATCTACAGGCCAGTTAGACCTCGCTTTGTGATTTTTTTGTAAGTGGATTTGTGGTTAAATCGCTACTCTTTTTTATGAAAAATCAAAATATTTATGTAAGGGGCTTTCGTTAGTGGGTTTTCCCTTGTAAGTCACTATATAAAAACGTTTTTTACTCACTCGCTCACTCACACTTACATTTTTTACCTCAGAGTTCTATTGTGCCGCAGTGGAAATGCGCGACAACCCGAAATTCCGGGGAGTGCCACTTGCTGTGGGTGGTCATGAAAAGCAACGTGGAGTAATTAGTACCTGTAATTATGAAGCGCGAAAATTTGGCATTCGAAGTGCGATGCCAACGGCGCGTGCACTCCAACTTTGTCCTAATTTGCTCGTTGTTCCTGGGCGGATGCATGTATATAAGCAAGTCTCTCAACAAATCCGTGCTATTTTCGAGCGTTATACCCAGACCATAGAGCCATTGTCTCTCGACGAGGCGTATCTGGATGTGACCAACGCGACGGTATGTCGAGGCTCTGCGACCTTAATTGCAGAATCGATTCGTAATGATATCTACAATGAACTTGGCCTAACTGCCTCTGCAGGTATCGCGCCGATTAAGTTTCTTGCCAAAGTTGCGTCTGATATGAATAAGCCGAATGGCCAGTTTGTTATTCCACCTGATAAGGTTCAAGAGGTGGTGGATAAACTACCTTTAGAAAAGATACCGGGAGTGGGTAAGGTCAGTTTAGAGAAATTACACCAGGCTGGCTTTTATCTTTGCGAAGACATTAAAAATAGCGACTACCGCGAACTGTTACGCCAGTTCGGCCGCCAGGGCGCTTCGCTGTGGAAACGCAGCCACGGTATTGATGATCGAGAAGTTGTGGTTGAGCGAGAACGTAAGTCGGTGGGGGTCGAGCGTACCTTTAGCCAGAATATTTCAACTTATGATGAATGCTGGAAGGTGATTGAAGATAAGCTTTACCCTGAGCTAGAGAAACGTTTGGAGAAAGCCAGTCCGGATAAATCGATCATCAAGCAGGGCATCAAACTTAAGTTTGCCGATTTTCAGCTTACGACGATTGAGCATATCCACCCTCAGCTTGAGTTAGAAGACTTCAAAGCGCTTCTAAGAGATATCCTTAAACGACAAAATGGCAGAGAAATACGTTTACTGGGCCTGAGTGTGATGCTCAAGCCCGAACAGCAAGCGCGTCAATTAAGCTTCTTTTAGGCTCGCAGCGCTTCAACTTGTTTTAACACTTGCTCGAAAGAGACATTCGCCAGAGCGCCATACCCTCTTAGTTTACTTGCTTTCAGCTGAGTGATGATTGGTGTGCTGATCCCACATAGAAAACGAGCCACGGCCTCATTGCTGATGGCGCTAGGTGAGAGTTGAACAAACTCATTAACCCATGCTTTCAGATGGCGTGTTTCTGGTTGCTCATGTTGCGTTCGAGGGAACGTCGCCACTTCTCCGCGACATACTGAGCAATGACCACATCGTGTTGGTGCATTATGGTCTGCAAAGTAATGCGCCAGTTGATGACTTAAGCAATCGGACGATTGGAACAGATTCAGCATCGTATGGATACGCTCAATATCCTTGCGTTCTTTGGATTGGAACAGTTCAACCAAATGCTGAGAGAGATCCTCTTGGTTTTGAGTGGCAGGAAGAACCGAATACACATCTGTTAGCTGCTTGCTCTCTAATTCAATCCAACCGTTCTGGTGGAAGTAGTCAAGCGCCGCGACCACACGAGCACGTTCTGATTGATAGTTCATCCATAGTGCTTCTAAGTCCACTTGGCACCAAACTTTGGCTTTGGTTGAGCAAGCGAAAATAGCCTCAACAAATTGACGACGTTCGCCTTGGAAATGGTTGAGAATGAAGCTTTGCTCTTGTGAAAATTTGAATCGATATTCGGCGAAATAACTGTATTTTGCTTCAATCACTTTTGCCAGTTCAAGGTAAACTAATAAGGTTTTAAGCGGTAGTTGGCGAATGTTGCTGTCGCGAGATAAACGCAGTGCCATCACTTCCCATTGTGGCGTGTTCTCGCGGATTTGTTCCAGTACATAATTGATAGAACTTGGTTCTGGCGTGTCACCGTAAATGAAGTTCTCGAGTACAGTTAAGCCAGAAGTATTGCCCAGCAGAATACACTCCGAACGCTGACCATCTCGTCCGGCACGCCCAATTTCCTGCGCGTAGTTTTCGATAGATTTCGGCAAGTCGAAGTGAATTACACGGCGAATATCAGATTTATCTACCCCCATACCAAACGCGATCGTTGCGACAATACAGTCGATTTGCGAGTCCATAAATTGTTGTTGGATTTTCTCACGGATGTCGCTCTTCATACCTGCGTGGTAAGCGTGAGCATTGATGCCCAAACGAATCAGTGAGTTGGCCACTTGCTCTGCGGTTTGCTGTTGAGTTACGTACACGATACTCGGCAGTTTAGGCGCTGCAGCAACGATGTCATTAAGCTGAGTTTGCTTGTTTTCTTCATCACAAGGCACCACGGAAATGTCGAGGTTAGGGCGGTAGAAACCAGTAACAGTAATGTTCTCGCCCGCGATATTAAACTTGCTTTGCATATCTTCAATAACCGCTGGAGTAGCTGTTGCGGTTAGCAAAAGAGTCTGAGGGATATTCAGTTCACGCTGGTATTGAGGCAGTTTAAGATAATCTGGTCGGAAGTTATGCCCCCATTCTGATATACAGTGCGCTTCATCGACCACCATCAAAGAGATTGGGATTTGACGGATGAATTCACGAAAGCGTTCATTCTTTAGTCTTTCTACCGAGATCATCAATATTTTTATCTGACCGTTCTTAACGCCAGCCATAACTTGTTGGGCGTCTTCTCGGCTTTGACTGCTATCAATCGAGGCGGCAGCAATGCCTTTGCTTTGTAAAAAGGTGAGCTGATCTTTCATCAGTGCAAGCAAGGGAGAGATCACCAAGGTAAGATTCGGTAATTGCGTTGCGGGAAGCTGATAACAGAGTGACTTTCCCGAGCCTGTAGGAAAGATTGCCGCTGCAGAGTAACCATTCATTACGGCCTCAATGACAGGTTGTTGACCGGCTCTTAAGCAATCAAAGCCAAACACGGATTGAAGGGTTTGCTGAAGTGGGCCACTTTGCATAATGGGGAAACCTTTCTTTGATGATAAACTAGAGCACATTACCATATCCTTAGTGCTCAATGCGCGCCTTAAAAGTATGAACAAAGCAGAGCTAGTCCAAATTATCATTACGCAATTGGAAGACAAACTTCACATTGCCCATGCATCGACTCAACGAGCTATCGATGCCGCCACCGATGAACAGACGGTGCCCGAGCACAAATATGACACCTTAGCGTTAGAAGCGTCTTATCTTGCTCATGGGCAGGCAATGCGAGTACAAGAGAGTGAAGAGGAGCTACGTCAATATCGTGCACTGGTTATTCGTGACTTTACTGAATCTCCGATTGCTGTCGGTGCATACGTTGAACTGCAGGATGAGAATGATATTGAGAGATCATTTTTCATCGGCCCATGTTCAGGTGGGTTAACGGTGGAGTGGCAAGATAAGGAAGTATTTGTTCTTACTTCCAAATCTCCGCTTGGTCGTGCTTTAATGGGCAAAGAAGATGGCGAAGAGATAGAAGTTAAAATTCACGATAAAACGAAGTGTTATGAGGTTGTGACGGTCTACTGACATCCAACCGATCATTCACTGTTATAGTTGATAGAAATCACCATGACAAAAGAGAAAGTAATGAAAAAACTGTTCACACTCTCATTGCTGATGGTCAGCGCAACTGGCTATGCAGCGCAATGTCGTGTCGACATCAATAATGAAGTTCGGATGGATGGTCAGAACTTAGAAATTTTACACGCCAACGGTGAAAAAGCGGTGGTGGATGAAGATAATAACCTTTTCATAAAAGGCGAATTGATCACTCTCAATGCGGATCAAAAGGCCGCGATTGAAGATTATCGTGAAAAGATGAATGCGTATATTCCGCAAGCAAAGCAATTGGCAAGCGACGGTCTGGCGCTAGCAAACGACATCATTGATGATATCGCAGTGAGCTTAGACGCGCCGGATTCATTTGATAATGTGAAAGTTGCCGTGAAAGCGTTCTTTGCGGATGTTGAGGCTCGTTACTACAAAGATGGCGATTTTATTCTACCTGCTGAGAGCTTCGAGTCTATGAGTGAATCTTGGACCGCGGACTTTGAAAAAGCCCAGGAGATTTTTAACAAAGAGTTCATCGCGAGCGCGTTTGATGCACTCTCAGCGAAGATGAAAGAAGAGGGTGGTTTAAATTTAACAGCATTGTCGGAAAGCATGACGGAATTGGCTGCGAAAGTAGAACAGCGTTTAGCTGAGCATTCAAAAGAGGTTGAGCAGCAAGCGGAAGGCTTGTGTGAGTCACTGGATGAAATGGCTGATCAAGAACAAGAACTATTGAAGAAGATCCCGGCACTAAGAGACTACCAAGTGTTTACGATCTAAATTGGTTTTTTTAGTTACGCCAAGATACAGGCCGTTGAGTGTTCTCAGCGGCCTTTATTATATCGATTTTCGAATGCATTCCTCGTCGGTGTGGGATGTATGCGGAAATTTACCAATTGAATGATGGCGAATGAATTTGATTGCCGAGTAATTAACCTAATTGCTCTTGTTTAATAGATGACATTGCTATAGTGTACTAGTTCACTAGTTCGTTGATATTTCGTGTGAGTAGTATGACACAACAAACCTCTTCTCAATCCCGTGAGCATTTTAGCTCTCGTCTTGGGTTCATTTTAGCGGCGGCAGGGGCGGCTGTGGGCTTAGGTAATATTTGGGGGTTTCCTACTCAAGCGGCAAGCAATGGCGGTGGTGCCTTTTTGCTGGTTTACTTAGTGATGATTCTTATCGTCGCTTTCCCTATGCTAGTGGTTGAGATGGCGATTGGTCGCCATGGCCAAGCTAACCCAGTAGATAGCATGCGTTCATTAACGGACAACCCAGTCGGCAAGAAGTTAGGTGGCATTGTTGGTTGGATTGGCTTGAGTGTGCCAAGTGCTGTACTGGCGTTTTACTCTATCGTTGGCGGTTGGTTGATCTGTTTTATGCTCGGTGCAATCAGCGACATCATGGGCATGGAAGCGGCGACACAATGGTTGAAGGGCTTCAGCGTTGAACGCAATCTTTTCGGTACGATTACCTTTTATGTATTAACTATTTTGATTGTACAAGGTGGCGTAAAACAAGGTATTGAGAAGTGGTCGACACGCCTAATGCCTGCATTGTTTGTTCTGTTTGGTTTGCTGTTCATCTACATCATGACACAAAATGGCGCGATGGAAGGTTTGAAGCACTACTTAGTACCGGACTTTGATAAAGTATGGGATCGCAAGCTTATCCTTGCAGCAATGGGACAGGGCTTCTTCTCACTGACCATTGGTGGCTGTTCGATGCTGATCTACGGCTCTTACTTAAGCAAGAAAGAGAATTTACCTAAGATGGCCATGAACGTAACCATGGTCGATACCGCCGTTGCCTTTATCGCAGGTTTGGTTGTCATGCCTGCTATGTTTGTTGCGATGCAAAAAGGTGTGCAAATCTACGCGGAAGATGGCTCGCTACTGAGCTCAGACACCTTGGTATTCACGGTACTACCGTTGATGTTTGATAGCCTTGGTTTGTTAGGACAGTTATTCTCAATTGCTTTTTTCTTATTGCTCACCATTGCTGCGTTGACGTCATCGATTTCTATGTTGGAGTGTCCAGTTGCGTTAGTTGGCGAGCGTTTTAATACTAAGCGCAGCACAACCAGTTGGGTGTTAGGTGGTTTGATAGCGCTATTTAGTGTGGTGATCGTATTTAACTTTGGTGCCTTATTTGGCATGGTCGCAACGCTTGCGACGCAATATCTACAACCAATGGCAGCGTTGTTGTTCTGTCTATTCGGTGGCTGGGTATGGAACCGCCACTCGAAAATTAAAGAACTTGAGCAAGGTTGCCCTGAGTTTACACAAGGCTGGTTTGGTAAGTTGTGGCCTGCGTATGTGAAGTTCGTTTGTCCGATTCTCGTGGCGACGGTTATCTGGGCTTCATTCGGTTAATGAGCTGACACAATGCACAAATGAAAAGGGCTTGATGAATGCATCAAGCCCTTTTATCTATTCGTTGTTTACGTTGTCCGTCGTGATTAACGATTAACGGAACTGTCCGGCGTCAGGCAAAAAGTCAAAACCTGCAGACGCCAGCTTTGCTTCAAGCGCGGCACGGTCAATCTCAAAAAAAGCCACGAGTTTATCGAGATCACCACCGAAGTCGTCACGCAGCTTCATGTTGACGATGCTCATCAGCATTATTGGATCCATCGATTCAAAGTTCGCCAAGTTCATTGCTTATCCTCGAAATCAGAGATCAGTAGGTTTGCCGCAGCAAATGCCGCTTTTTCACGAACGTCTTTAGGTAGAGACTCGTCAGCCGCAACGTCGTTCAGTGCTCTTACTGCACATGAGATTGCTTGAGGGATGTAAGCTTGATCGCCACTACCAATTTGAGCGTAAAGCTCACGAACCAAATCACAACAGCCGTATACTTGCATGGCTAAATCCTTAATAAATGATAACTGCTCTCAAATATACACATAGCCGTTTTGAAACTCAAAGCAGAGAATTGTTTTGGCTCAAATTCACAGACAACTTGAGCAAATATTCATCACTGTAATTGTACTTCCAGTTGATGTGTGACCTCTGGAGAAAGGTTGAGCTGTTTCGCAAGCTCTTGTAAGTAAGCTTTTTCCATAAAGTTTTGCTCATCTGCCACAATCAGTGATGCGAGATAAATTTCTGATGCTTGCTGGGGTGATGTCGCAAGTCGCGCGATTTCGGCAGGATCGAGTGGCTTGTGCAGTTCTTGGTGAACTAATTGCCTTACTTGCTCGTCTGCGCCCATTTCAGTTAGTGCTTGTTCAATACGAACCATCTCTTCTTTGTCCACATGGCCATCAGCTTTTGCTGCGCCAATCATGGCTTTGAGAATCAGCTTTGCGTGCTTGTTGTCATTCGGGTCGAAAGTTTCATTAATGCCTTGCGCATCTTGTTTGGCTTGCCAATCGTTGTAGACTTTGTAAGCCAGTGCGCCTAGTGCAGCAGCACCGCCGACCTTAAGTGCACCTGTGCCCATTTTCTTCGCCATCTTTTTGCTTTTTTTCGAGCCCATTAGCATGCCAATGAGGCTGCCACCAATTGCGCCTGCGCCAAGTGTTTTCAGTTGGCTAGATCTGGATGATGATTTGATATTGCTCGTTTGTTTGCTGAGCGCATCGGTACCTTGTTTAAGTAGGTCTGATTTGAGTGCTTGGTTAAGAAGACTTTTTAGATCCATGAGTAACCTCCTTACTAGATTGAATCCAGTTTAAGGTGATAAATCTGAACCAAAGATTAACAACACAAATAATAGGGGGCTTTCTACAGACATAAAAAAGGGCTGACCGAAGCCAACCCTTTTTATCGCTATGTATTCAGAACAGATTATTGTAGCTGAGCTTTAATGTGCTCAACGATATCAGCCATCGCTACCGCTGTTTTCTCACCGCTACGACGGTTCTTGTATTCGAAGTTACCTTCGTCCATGCTGCGGTCACCAATCACGATAGTGTGAGGGATACCGATCAGTTCCATATCAGAGAACATAACACCTGGGCGTTCTTT
Source organism: Vibrio sp. PNB23_22_6 (assembly GCF_052877535.1). NCBI lineage: Bacteria > Pseudomonadati > Pseudomonadota > Gammaproteobacteria > Vibrionales > Vibrionaceae > Vibrio > Vibrio sp. PNB23_22_6. Next base: position 10,384 of record NZ_JBNFXP010000003.1, read on the forward strand.
ACGGTCATCGAATAGCACTTCGATGCCCATAGCTGTCAGTTCAGTGTATAGCTTCTCTGCTGCTTCTTGAACGCGTTCAGATTTGTGCATGTTCATTGGTACGATAGCAACTTGGAAAGGCGCGAGTGCGTCTGGCCAGATGATGCCGTACTTGTCGTGGTTCTGTTCAATAGCAGAAGCGACAACACGTGATACACCGATACCGTAACAACCCATCTCTAGGATCACGTTCTTACCGTTAGAATCTAGAACACCACAGTTCATCGCTTCAGAGTAAACATTACCTAGTTGGAAGATGTGACCGACTTCGATACCACGCTTAAGCATGATAGTACCTTGGCCACATGGGCTTGGATCGCCTTCTACCACGTTGCGTAGATCAGCGATTTGGCCTAGTTCAACATCACGGCCCCAGTTAATACCGAAGTAGTGTTTGCCGTCGATGTTTGCGCCCGCACCAAAGTCACTCATTACTGCGACTGAGTGGTCAACGATAAATGGTAGCTCAAGACCAACAGGGCCTAGTGAACCTGCGCCAGCACCGATTAGCTCACGCATTTCTTCTTCGGTTGCCATCTCTAGAGGAGAAGCAACTTCAGCTAGGTTTTCTGCTTTGATTTCGTTCAGCTCGTGGTCACCACGGATGATCAGGGCAACGATAGGTGCATCGATTTCATCTGAAGCTTTCACGAACAGAGTTTTAACGGTTTTCTCGATTGATAGACCGTGTTGCTCAACCAATTCCGTGATAGTTTTCGCGTTAGGTGTATCAACTAGCGTCATTTGCTGAGTTGGCGCAGGACGTTCAATCGCAGGCGCAACCGCTTCTGCTTTTTCGATGTTTGCTGCGTAATCAGATTCAGTCGAGAAGGCGATCAAATCTTCGCCGCTTTCCGCTAGAACGTGGAATTCTTGAGAACCATTACCACCGATAGCACCAGAGTCAGCCAGTACAGGACGGTATTCTAGGCCCATGCGGTCAAACGCTTTACAGTAAGCGTCGTGCATTGCTTGATAAGATTTCTCTAGACCAGCTTTGTCGATATCAAAGCTGTATGCATCCATCATGCAGAATTCGCGTGCGCGCATTACGCCAAAGCGTGGACGACGCTCATCACGGAATTTAGTTTGGATCTGGTAAAGGTTGATCGGAAGTTGCTTGTAAGAGCTGACTTCGTTACGAACCAATGCAGTGATCACTTCTTCTGCTGTTGGGCTAAGTACAAACGGACGAATATGGCGGTCAGTAAAGCGAAGCAGTTCAGGACCCATTTTCTCAGAGCGACCTGTTTCTTCCCATAGTTCAAACGGCTGAACAACGGGCATCAAAGTTTCGATTGCACCTGCATTGTCGATTTCTTGACGAACGATGTTTTCGACTTTACGCAGTACACGTAGACCAGTAGGCAGCCAGGTGTAAAGACCTGAAGCCAGCTTACGGATCATACCCGCACGTAGCATGAGCTGATGGCTCACTACTTCTGCGTCGTTTGGAGTCTCCTTCAGAGTAGAAAGAAGATAATTACTGGTACGCATTAAATTTATCCGTTTATTAAAGTTAAATACTCTCGCCAAAGTGGGCTAGAGTACGAAGGCCCCATGATGGGAAAATGGTTAGCCACCTATAATATCAGCCAAATGACTTTGTCAAAAGCTTTCGATCGCAGTAACTGATATTAAGTTTTCGTTGACAGTAAACTTCACGTTTAGATCGAACAAATTTACCGCATATTCCTTGCTGTCAGGTTTATTTTTCTTATAAGCCGGGCGAGGATCCTGTGCGAGAACTTGTTCAATAACAGTGGTCACATATTCAGTATCGTTGCGTTTTTCTAACATCGCCAATGCATCGGATGAGAAGGCGACAGAAGATTTATCTGGTGCGCCTTCCGCATACCCACCAACCGCTTCTGGAATGGAATCTGAGTAGGGGATATAAGGTTTGATATCGATAATGGGCGTGCCATCGACTAAGTCTACGCTGCCTAGTTCCAAATAGTTTTGGTCGCCTTTCTTAGTGACGCCTTTTACTTCAACTGCTGACATCCCAATACCATTGGGTCTGAAGGTTGAGCGTGAAGCAAACACACCAATACGCTCGTTGCCACCTAAGCGCGGTGGCCTTACCGTAGGCTTCCATCCCGCTTCCAGATTTTGATCAAATAAAAACAGTAACCAGACATGAGAGAACTGATCTAAACCTCTTACGGCTTCAGGGCTGTTTGCGTCCCCCACGAGTTTGACTCGAGACCTTGCCGCAGGTACCAAACGAGGTTGACGTGGAACGGCAAACTTCTCTTTATATGGGCTTTCAATAATGCCTATTGGTTCAATGGAATACATAGATAGTGATTTCAATTAAGGTTTGAAACGAAAATACCATAAATTTGGTTGGTTTTTGTTGTGGTTTTTAAATCTTAAGGGAAGAACCTTGTAGAGGGCGTCTCATGCGAATTGCTGCATTATAAAAGTCGGTAATCCATCGAGCAGAAATTCCGGCTAAAAGGAATGTATAAGTTCAACACGTGATGAAGAAATAGCCACAAGTATCTTAGCGTTTATAGCTGTGGCCAATGCATAGTTCTGAGTTATTTTATCTATGTGGATGATGTAACTGCCTTCTGGGTAATTTATGGTTAAAATATCGGCCTTTATTTACAAATTGTAACGTATTGAACTTTAACTTAACTCTCGTGTCGAGTAACCTGCGCAAGCTTTGTGACATTTGTGTCACATATGCGCAGGAATAACTACAAGGAGGAAACAGATGAGTTCATCTGCTTCGATTAAACAAAACTCGCCAAAAAAGCCGTTATTTACGCGCTTCCTCGATACTGTTGAATATTTGGGGAACCTTTTACCCCACCCAATTACGCTTTTTGCTATCTTCTGTGTGGCCATTTTAGTGACGTCAGGCATCGCTGGATATTTCGAAGTATCTGTCATGGATCCCCGTCCAGAAGGAGCCAAAGGCCGTGCTGCTGATGGCATGATCTACGTAGTAAGCTTGCTCAATGCAGAAGGCTTGCAGCTCATTGTGACTAACTTAGTGAAGAACTTCGTTGGCTTCGCGCCGTTGGGTACGGTGCTTGTTGCAATGCTTGGTGTTGCGATTGCTGAACACTCAGGTCTATTGTCTGCAGCAATGCGTGGCATGGTGATGGGTGCATCTAAGCGTATGGTCACTTTTACCGTCGTGTTTGCTGGTATCATTTCAAATACAGCATCTGAACTTGGCTACGTGGTATTAATTCCACTGGCAGCGATGTTGTTCCACTCTTTAGGTCGTCACCCATTAGCTGGTCTTGCTGCGGCATTTGCTGGTGTCTCTGGTGGCTACTCAGCAAACCTTCTGATCGGTACGGTTGATCCACTGCTTTCAGGTATTACAGAAACAGCCGCGCAGATGATTGACCCAACTTACACCGTTGGTCCTGAAGTAAACTGGTACTTCATGTTTGTATCTACCTTCTTTATTGCGATTACCGGTGCATTCGTTACTGAGAAAATCGTTGAGCCAAAACTTGGCAAATACAACGATGAAGAAGCGTCAGAAGACCTATCAAATGACTCGATGGGTAAGCTAACAGATCTTGAGAAGAAAGGTCTTAAGCTAGCGGGTCTTGCCGTTCTTGCTGTATCAGCACTCCTTGCTTGGACGATTGTGCCAGCTGACGGTGTTCTACGTTCGGCAACAGGTACCGTTGCAGGTTCTCCATTCCTGAAAAGTATCGTAGCGTTTATCTTCGTATTCTTCGCAATCCCGGGTTTCGTCTACGGTAAAGTGACAGGTTCAATGAAGACTGACCGCGACGTGATTGACGCAATGGCGAAGTCTATGTCTTCGATGGGCATGTACATTGTACTTGTATTCTTTGCTGCTCAGTTTGTTGCTTTCTTTAAATGGACGAACTTCGGTCAAGTATTCGCAGTAGCGGGTGCGAGCTTCCTACAAGAAATTGGTCTAACAGGTCCAATGTTGTTCTTCGCATTCATCCTAATGTGTGGCTTCATTAACCTAATGATTGGTTCAGCTTCTGCGCAGTGGGCGGTAACGGCACCTATCTTTGTACCAATGCTAATGCTTGTGGGTTACGCTCCGGAAACGATTCAGGCGGCGTACCGTATCGGTGACTCAACCACCAACATCATTACTCCAATGATGAGCTACTTCGGGTTAATCTTAGCGGTAGCGAGTCGTTACATGAAGAACTTAGGCATCGGTACGCTGATCGCAACAATGCTACCTTACTCGATCTGCTTCATCGTGGGTTGGAGTGTGTTGTTCTACCTATGGGTATTCGTATTTGGTCTACCTGTAGGCCCAGGAGCGGCAACGTATTACACGCCTTAGCGAGTACGCGTTTAGTCGTTCTATTGCAAAGCCTGCGATGTCGCAGGCTTTTTTGTTGCCTTCGCTTAGCGTTTTGCAAGGATTCTATCGAGGTGATTAGCGAACTCACGACGTTCAGTTTGTGACAGTGCCGCCGGACCACCAGTTTGGATGCCGCTTGAACGCATGGTATCCATAAAATCACGGATATTGAGACGTGCTTTAATGGTGTCTTTGGTGTAGAGCTCTCCGCGAGAACTCAGTGCTAACGCGCCTTTGCTGATCACTTCATCTGCAAGTGGGATATCAGAGGTAATCACTAAGTCATTGGCCTCCACGCGTCGAACGATTTCGTTGTCTGCAATATCAAATCCAGCAGGCACTTGAAGCGAATGAATATTGGCACGCTTTGGTACTGGCACGATATGGTTGGCGATAAATGTACAGTCAACGCCGGTGCGTTCTGCCGCGCGAACGATGGTTTCACGAATCACTTTCGGACATGCATCCGCATCTACCCATAGTCTCATGATGTTTTCTCGCATAATTTGGCTTCTAATTCTTTAATACGCACGACCAACTTCGCCACGGTATTTTCTAGGGCAGTGATGCGATCGTCTTCACTCGGTGTTTGTACTGCTACTTCCACCTTAGGAATTCGACTTGCGCTCTTCCAACTCTTGATGGCTGCGATCAGCGCAGGCATCGGTACAGGCGTTTTCATACGAGTTTTGACTAGTGCAACAGTTGGTTGTTTGCCTTGTTGTTGCAGTTGGTCCATCACGGCTTCCAGCTCTTTAGTGACGTCTTGAGTTAACATATTTTGTCCCTACTAAAATGACTTTTATCATCATACTTTGAGCTGCTGAATTTGGCGAATGGCAATTTCGGTAGTACCTTGTGCGAGATCTCTCACACGGCGTGTGAGAAAAAACGATTTCGTCATCATTAAACTAGACAGATATAATTTTAAGTATTTGAATAATAACAAGTTAACATATCATTAACGAGATTTTTTCAGCAAAAGATTTTTTAGGTGGATTGCGATTTTACGGGAAAAGCGTAAATTAAACCTTGTCAGCAGGAAGCAGACATGGAACAGGAAAGCACCAGGGATTTGGTTATCGTCAGGACGACGATTTGGTCATTCAGGATGCGTGATCAAGCATGGAGCGAAGGACATTGTAAGGACACAATCATCAATAGGATGTTGATGACTAAGGATAGGCAATGGACCCCTCATAGGATTGAGGTAAGGACAGCATCAGGACGATGCAAGGGACACCGCTCAAGGAACAAGTGATGTGCGCTAACGAGGAATGTTAGTTATCAGGATGATAAGGACACCGCTAGGACGGCGACGTAAGGATTAGGCGAACGGAATCAGCCACTATTATGGATGATGCATGGAGCACGAATAGTAGCCGGACTGCTGCGAGTAAGACCATGGCCCCGATACCTTTGTGTCGGGGCCTTTCTTATTTTTGCACTTTTACAACGTTAGGTAATTGAAAGTGTCAACATCACAGAATTTATAAAATCCGCGCGTCACCGAATAAAAAACAACCCAGATCAATATTCTTTCCACCCAGTTGGTTTAACTTTCGGCTTCTCAAATTAAAGGCGTTATGTACTGCAGATTCTTAGCCTATATGGTTTTTTCTGTAGATAAATTAAGTTTGTTGTAATCAAGGAATAGATGTGACCATAGTAACCAGAAGAATGCTTCTTCTACCCTACAATGAGTCGTTGCAACTAGAGTTCGTGATGTTGAATTGCTGTGCTCAAAATCGCGCAGAAATGAACGGGCCGTATACGGTATCTTCGGCAAAGCAATTGTTTGAAAAGATACTGGATGATGAGAATGTCTATAGCATGGCTGTGTTAGAAAGTACCAACCGTGACTACATGGGACACGTGTTCATTTCTCATCTTGATGACGAACCTGAGCTAGGGTTTATCTTTGATAAAGCTTATTGGGGTAAAGGGTTAGCGACAGAAGCGCTAAAGGCGTTTTTGCCGAAGGCATGTCGTGAACTAGGGCTGCACAAAGTAAAAGCAGGTGTGAATAGCCACCATGAAGCACCCATGGCTGTACTGGAAAAACTTGGATTTATAAAGAAAAGAGAAAGCAAGGACCTATACGGCCCTTACTTTGAGATGGAATTTACAAGCGATGTGGCGGTAGGTGAAAGTTCAGCGGCCTAAATCCTATCATCGTCAGTTGTCCTTGGTAGCAATCATCACCAAGAGATGAAAACTCAAACTCATACACGGTATGCCAACGCCAGACTCCCTCTGGCGTTTTCAGTTTATGGGCACCAAAAGCGATGCTGACTAATTGCAGGTCCAGTTGCTCGCATTTACGTGCAATAGCGACTTTCGCCAATTCCGATTGGCGTCGTTGTTGCCAAAATAGAAAGCAAAAAAAGCACAGTGCCAAAATTGCGATTAGGTCATCAATCATCCTTAACCCTTTCTTATCCTTTGGTAGCTTGCTGTAATTTAATCAGCGCCATTGCGAGCTCTTCCGATGGGCTCGAGTGTAGTAGGGGCAGCAGCACCATTCTTAGCTCCGGTAGCATAACCAAATCGGCAAACAATTGATTAAATAGTGCTTGGTTACCGGTTTGTGCGAGGCGCAGTAAAAATAGTTCTGCGGTATTTGCGTCAGCCAATAGGTGCCAAGTACGGCCAGCAATACCAATCAGTACCTCTTGATGGCTCAAACGTGGACTTTGCAAAATTGCTTGTAGCACTGGTAGAGATACTTCAGCTTGAGCACCAGATAGTGCTCGAATCAATGCTGATAGCAAGAATAGGTCTGGCTCATTGCTTTCCACCTCTTGTTGCGCTTTTACAGCGATACGCTCGGCTAAGCGTTGTTGAAGATCGACATGCTCTAGTGCCCCAAGTAGGGCGTAGAGTGGTTCGTTTGGGAGATGGTTAAGGGCTTTACGAAAGATCACGGCATTTTGTTCTTTACCTAGGCGAGCTGCCATATCGGTAATGCCTTGCAGGCCGACGGTTTGCCAGTTTTCCCAACCTAATCCCCCAGTGAAGTAGTGCTGAGTATGTTCGTAGTATTGGCTGGTGGGTAAATCCAAGTTTGCACGCACTTGGCTATGGAATACGGCCATCTTCTCTTCAGCAGGTTTGAAAGTGTATGGGTTATTGGCAAGCTTTTGTTGCTGCTCTTCAGACATTTCTTCACTTAGACGAGTGCCCATTGCTTCTACAACGTATTTAATGAAGTTGCCGATATCTGCTTGCTTTAACAAGCCTCTTTCGTCTAATTCAAACTTAAGGAACCAAATCCAAGGTTGCTTTTGTTCATTCCAGTAAGCGATCGCTAAATGCGCTTTGCGCTGCATTGGAAATGGGTAAGGGCATTGACCTTTCTCTACATCAGCAAACATTTGTGGATCGATAGTTTTAATACGACGGCCAAGGTCGAAAATTTGATATTCACAATTGCTGTTGCGAAGTAGCTGAGTGAGGGTTTGAATATTTTCCATTAAACACGACATCCTAACGTTCTTTTCACAAGAAATGGTATCATTCTTGGCTAATTCAAGGTTCGAGATGGAATTAATGGTAACAAACACACAATTGGCCGACTTACTTCACCAACTTGAAGCGCAACTCCAACAGCATGAACTGTGGCAGCAAACCATGCCATCGCCGCAAGCTTTGCAAAGTGTGGAACCATTTGCGATTGATACACTACATCCACATGAATGGCTGCAGTGGGTTTTTATTGCTCGAATGCGCGCTTTAGTGGAAAGTAACCAACCATTGCCTAGAGGCTTTTCTATTGAGCCGTACTTTGCCGAAGCGTGGAAACATGAGCCGCAGTATGCAGAGCTATTGGTTACCATCCGAACTATCGACCTACTATGTAAGTAATCTCAATGTCAGAACAAGAAACATCACAAGTTGTTGCTCCAGTGGAACTGGAGATCGTTTATCAGGACGAATACTTTGTCGCAGTGAACAAACCTGCGGGTATGTTAGTGCATCGTAGTTGGTTAGATAGACACGAAACTCAGTTCGTCATGCAAACCCTACGAGACCAAATTGGTCAGCATGTATTCCCGTTACACCGTTTGGATCGTCCGACATCAGGCGTATTAGTGTTTGCTTTGTCGAGTGAAATCGCATCACAAGTAATGCCGATGTTTGCTGAGCATAAGATGGAGAAAACCTATCATGCGATCGTGCGTGGCTGGATTGAAGAAGAGGGTGTTTTGGATTATGCACTCAAAGTCGAGCTGGATAAGATTGCTGATAAGTTTGCGTCTCAAGAAAAGAATGCACAAGAGGCCGTTACCGCATACAAGCCTTTAGCTAAAGTAGAAGTGCCGTACTCGACCGGTAAGTTCCCTACGACGCGTTACTGTTTGATGGAAATGAAGCCGAAGACAGGGCGTAAGCACCAATTGCGTCGTCATATGGCGCACCTGCGTCATCCGATTGTGGGTGATACCACCCATGGTGACGGCAAGCATAACAAGTTGTATCGCACAGAATTTGACTCGCACCGTTTGTTACTGCATGCATCAGAGCTGAGTTTTGTACATCCGTTTACCGGCGATCATGTTGTGATGAAGGCAAGTATCGATGAGACTTGGCTGCAGTTGTTTACTCGATTTGAGTGGAATGAATCGCTCGTTTAATAAAGAATGACCTCTGTGAGTGCCAGAGCACTCGCTGAATTTAAAAGGGTTGGCATGCGCCAGTCCTTTTAAATTCTTATCAATTCATAGGGTTACTTAAGCTTCTCTAAATCCGCTTCGATCTCGGCGATCTTGCTGGAAACCACTTTTTCAAGATGGCGAAGGTCAGAAAGAATTTTTTCTTTTACATCCACATCAGCAATTTTTGCTGGCTTGGTTATTTTGTTTAACTCATCGATTACTAACGTAAGATTGCGATTGATTTCGGTGACTTCTTTGTATTTGTGGCTACCGCTATCGACCAGAACACTTTTTATTTGGCGTGGATACTTGAACTTAACGCTTTTTGCAAAGAACTCGCCTTTCTGTTTGTGGAAGTAGATTTTGAGGACGTCTTTGTGTGCTTCTTGGCGCAGGGAGTAACGTTCAATCTGTTTTGGGTCGTGAATGCCCAATCCAGTGAGGTGTGGATACATAGGCTACCTCTGTGTATTGAATGAAATATCAGTGTACTTGACTCACTGTAGCAGCCTATACGTGAGCTAGGTAGTTGATATTTAGTAAATTGCTCAACTTGTGGGCAAGATCGCTATCGTTCTTACCCACATGGATTATTAGCCTTGCTTAACTTGATGCGTTGTCAGACAACTTCTCAATGAGTTTTTCGCGCAACTCTTCTTGTTGCTCTTCACTTAGCCTGCCACCAGTTTCACTGGTGAGAATGAACAAGTCTTCCGCGCGTTCACCAATGGTGGTGATTTTTGCTGCGTGTAGGTTAATGCCTAAGTCAGCAAAGGTTCGACCAACTTTAGCCAGAAGCCCTGGTGTATCTAAAGCGACAAACTCCATCAACGTGCGTTTCTTGCTCTTAGTTGGTAAGAAGTCGACTTTGGTTTTCACGTTAAAGTGTTGAAGCTTATTCGGTGTACGACGTGTTTTAATCTTCGTCGGGCGGCCGTCTTCGAGCACGTGAGTAATGTGTTTGGTCACCGCTGCGTGGCGACCTTCTTCAATGGCTTTACCATGTTGGTCAAGCACCATAAAGGTATCGAGCACGAAGCCATCTTTACTGGTCATGATTTGAGCGTCGTGTACGTTGAAGTTACGACGGTCAAGCTCCGCAACAACGGTAGCAAATAACGCGGGTTGATCTGGGCTATAAACGAACACTTCGGTACCGCCACGGGTGGCTTTTTTACTGATAAGCACCAACGGCTTAGTTGGGTCTTCCATGCGTAGTAAATTTTCACAGTGCCAAGCGATTTGTTTATGGGTGTGACGTAAGAAGTAATCGGCTTTAAAGCGTTGCCACAGCACTTCGATTTCACGGGCCGAAAAGCCTTCTTTACGTAACAATGCTGACGCCATTTGCTGGTTATGACGAATTCGTTCACGTACATCAACCGGATTCTCTAAACCACGACGCAGCGCTCGTTGAGTGGAGTAGAAAAGCTCGGCAAGCAATGTACGTTTCCAGCTATTCCACAGCTCTGGATTGGTTGCACAAATATCGGCAACGGTCAGGCATACTAAGTACTCAAGACGTTCTTCATCGCGAACTTGCTTAGCAAACTCGGTAATAACATCAGGATCATAGATGTCACGGCGTTGGGCGGTGACGGACATCAGTAGGTGATGCCTGACCAGCCAACTGACTAATTTAGCCTCTGGGTTGGATAAGCCGTGTTCGATACAGAAGTCGTAGGCTTCACCCTCTCCAATGACGGAGTGATCACCGCCACGTCCCTTTCCGATGTCATGGAAAATTGCTGCGAGGATCAGCAATTCTTTTTTTTGAATCCGAGGGTAGACTTCACAACAAATAGGGTGCTTACTGTGGTTTTCTGCGTAGCTAAACGTGTTGATGTGTTTGAGCAAGCGGATACTGTGTTCATCTACTGTGTACACATGGAACAAGTCAAACTGCATTTGCCCAACAATGCGACTCCATTGTGGAAGGTACGCCGCTAAAACGCCGAGTTTGTGCATTAAACTGAATGCTTTGTGTAGTGCATTTGGGTGGCGACACAGCGCCATGAATTTTTCTCGCGCCTGAGGAATAGTATGCAGGAATTTATTCAATCGACGACGCGCAGTACGCAGTTGGCGCAATGTTGGAGGGCTGACTCCTTCAATACTGGAATCATTGGCAATATGTAAGAACATATCTAAGATTGTTTCTGGGCGAGCTTGGAATAATGCGGGTTTTCGCGCCTCAATTAATGCCCCACGGCGTTGGAAATCGTCATCTATGATCTCTGCATCTTCTGATGCACCACCGTTAATGATCGCTTGGTCAAACAATTTTAATAGCATTTTGTTCAATTCAGCGACGCGGCGAAGGGTACGGTAGAACTCCTTCATCATCATTTCTACGCCGCGATTACCTTCCCCGACATAGCCAAGGTGCTCGGCAACCTGAGCTTGATGAGCGAAGGTGAGTCGGTTGTCGTAACGGCGTAGTTCAATATGCAGAGCGAAACGCACACGCCATAAAAAATCTTGGCACTCGACAAGCTCACGGTACTCTGCATCCGTTAAGAACCCATAGCGGCTCATTTCGAGTAGGGAAGTTGCACCAAAATGTCGGCGTGCAACCCAGCTAAGGGTATGAATATCGCGCAATCCGCCTGGCGTGGATTTGATATCTGGTTCTAAGTTGTAGGTGGTATCGTGGTAGCGGGTATGACGTTCGCGCTGCTCTTGGATTTTCGCGCGGTAGAAGGTTTCGCTCGGCCAGAAAGAGTCTGACAGCACCACCTTCTTCAGCGCTTGGAAAGTATTTTCACTACCGCATAGTAGACGAGCTTCTTGAAGGTTTGTTGCGACCGTTAAATCACTGCGGCCGATTTCCGCACACTCTTCGACACTACGTACCGCATGTCCAACTTCGAGCTTTAAATCCCAAAGTAAGGTAATAAACTCACTGATTTTTGCTTCGAGTGCGGTGGGTAGGCGATGGTTTGACAGAATGAGAATATCAATATCTGAAAGTGGGTGGAGTTCACCACGGCCGTAACCGCCTACGGCGATCAAAGAGATATTGTGGATATCATTGAAGCCAAAGTGTTGCCAGAGGCGGTTAAGGAATAAATCCATGTATTCAGCGCGTGACAAAACGAGATTGGTCACTGGGTGGTGACTAAAAAACTCTTGTTTTTGGTATGCGCTGAACTTCTCGAGTTCTTGTTTTAGTTCACTGATCTTGATTTGTTCGTCGGTAAACGTAAGAGGAGACTGAAGGGTCATATTTGCTATCCGTGCACCTATCTAATCAAAGCAATGTATCAAATTTGATGCTGATAAAAAATATCCCCGCAAGAGCAGGGATATGGAAAGTTATTTGGTGTTACGCGTTTTTCATTAGACGAGGAATCGTATCGTCGTTACGAAGTGTTAACACTTCACAGCCATCATTGGTTACGACAATCGTGTGTTCCCATTGCGCTGAATTTTTGCCGTCACCCGTGTACACTGTCCAGTCATCTTGTGCGTCAACGGTACAACCGTACTTACCTGCATTGATCATTGGCTCAATGGTGAAACACATGCCTTCTCTTAGCACGCGGCGATCTTTGTTCTTGTAGTGTACTACTTGTGGTTCTTCATGGAACTCATCACCGATGCCATGACCGCAGAAATCTTTAACAATAGAGAACTTGTTGCGTGGGTTATTCTTATTGTTGTCTTTGATGTATTTCTCGATAGCAGTACCGATATCACCAACCGTTGCTCCAGGCTTAACTTGACGCATGCCGATGTAAAGCGCTTCTTGAGCGACCATACATAGGCGTTTGTTTGCAGGTGTTACGTCACCGACGAGGAACATCTTAGACGTATCACCATGGTAGCCCTGTGGGCGTACACTTAAGTCTGCGTTTTCATCGTTCGGGATGATCACGGTTATATCTACGTTGATGATGTCGCCATCTTTTAATACGGCTGGTTTGATTTGGCCGTTTGCACCTTTCTCGTCTTCAGTCGATGGGATGCCGTGACAAACAATGTGGTTGATAGACGTACAAATTGATTTAGGGAAACCATGGTAATCAAGTGGTGCAGAGTAGGCGCCTCTTTCAAGTGCGTAATCGTGACAGATTTGGTTTAGTTCTTCCGTTGTAGTACCAGCCTTAATATGTGGCTCGATCATTTCTAGAACTTCTGCGGCTAGCTTGCCCGCAATGCGCATGCGTTCGATTTCTTCAGCAGTTTTAATCTTGATTGACATTAGTTTTCTCTACTTATTCGTAAGCACGTAAACGTGCGAATGGACACATTCTATCAGACAACTTGCTATGAACCCAAGCCAGTTAAGAATATGAGTCATTCTTACTTGAATAGCTTGAATAATTCCGCGAATTCCCAAATCGCCTATTAGAAGTATCACGGGTTAGAAACAATTTTTTCTAGCCATGATGGGCTAAAATATGGTATAAAGCGCGCCGGAATCGAGGACTGTTCTCTTCACTTTTCGTAAGACGAGTGGCGAAGCAAGCTTCTTCCAAAAACTTTATATCTTTAAATCACACACATTCCGTCACGTATTCCGGGGTGCTGAGCAGAAGCTTGGTCGGAATTATGGGGGATGTGGAGGCCTAACCCCATAGAGGATTTTAAAATGGCAACTGTATCAATGCGCGATATGCTGAAAGCTGGTGTTCACTTCGGTCACCAAACTCGTTACTGGAACCCAAAAATGAAGCCATTCATCTTTGGTGCTCGTAACCGCGTTCACATCATCAACCTAGAAAAAACTGTACCAATGTTCAACGAAGCTCTAGCTGAACTAGCTAAAGTTGGCGAGAAGAAAGGTAAAGTTCTATTCGTAGGTACTAAGCGTGCTGCATCTGAAGCTGTTAAAGAAGCTGCTATCGCAAGCAACCAATACTACGTAAACAACCGTTGGTTGGGCGGCATGCTAACGAACTACAAAACAGTTCGTCAATCTATCAAGCGTCTAAAAGAATTCGAAGCACAGTCTCAAGACGGTACTTTCGACAAACTAACTAAGAAAGAAGCTCTAATGCGTACTCGTGAAATGGAGAAGCTAGAGAAATCTCTTGGTGGTATCAAAGATATGGGCGGCCTACCAGACGCTCTATTCGTAATCGACGCTGATCACGAGCACATTGCAATTAAAGAAGCTAACAACCTAGGTATTCCAGTATACGCTGTGGTAGATACTAACTCTAACCCAGACGGCGTTGACTACATCATCCCAGGTAACGACGACGCGATCCGCGCAGTACAACTATACCTAAACGCTGCAGCTTCTGCAGTGACTGAAGGTCGCAACAAAGACGTTGCAGCAGTTGCTGAAAAAGACGGTTTCGTAGAAGCTGAATAATAACGGCTCTGTGTCACACTTAGTCTATGCGCAACCTTTTTGTTGTATAGATTGAGTTATAGTTAGCATCAGGGGCCGATAATGTAGGCCCCTGTTTTTTACCTTATTTCGAATCAAACGAGGAATAGAGAATGGCAACTGTAACTGCTGCTCTAGTTAAAGAACTTCGCGAGCGCACTGGCGCTGGCATGATGGAATGTAAAAAAGCGCTTGTAGAAGCAAACGCTGACATCGAACTAGCAATTGAAAACATGCGTAAATCAGGCGCAGCGAAAGCAGCTAAGAAAGCTGGTAACGTTGCTGCTGAAGGCGCAATCATCATCAAAGAAGAAAACGGTGTTGCTGTTCTTCTTGAAGTTAACTGCCAAACTGACTTCGTTGCTAAAGACGGTAACTTCACTGCATTCGCAGAAGAAGTTGCAGCTGCAGCTCTAGCTTCTAAAGCTTCTGTTGAAGAACTACAAGCTCAATTCGAAGAAGCTCGCGTTACTCTAGTAGCTAAGATCGGTGAGAACATCACTATCCGTCGCGTACAGTACGTTGAAGGTGCATCTATCGCTTCTTACCGTCACGGCGAGAAAATCGGTGTAGTTGTTGCTGGTGAAGGCGACGCTGAAACGCTTAAGCACGTAGCAATGCACGTTGCTGCATCTCGTCCTGAGTACGTAAACCCAGAAGACGTACCTGCAGACGTAGTGGCGAAAGAGCGTGAAGTTCAAGTAGAAATCGCTATGAACGAAGGCAAGCCAAAAGAGATCGCAGAGAAAATGGTTGAAGGCCGCATGAAGAAATTCACTGGCGAAGTTTCTCTAACTGGTCAAGCTTTCATCATGGAACCTAAGAAATCTGTAGGCGAAATGCTGAAAGAAAAAGGTGCTTCAGTTTCAACATTCGTTCGCCTAGAAGTTGGTGAAGGTATCGAGAAAGCAGAAGGCCTAAGCTTCGCTGAAGAAGTAGCACTAGCGCAAAAAGGTTAATCCTTAGCGAACTGTGTAAATATTAGACCGTGGCCTAGGCTGCGGTCTTTTTATGAGCAGAGAACGATTTGCCGTGATTGATGTAGGTTTTACGTAAAGCCTTTATCCATGACTGTTAATCAACAACTCTCTTTTGGAAGGTAAACTCCATGACTACGAACCCTAAACCAGCGTATCAACGTATTCTATTAAAACTAAGTGGTGAAGCTCTTCAAGGCGAAGAAGGTTTTGGTATTGACCCTGCTGTTCTTGAACGTATGGCGCAAGAAGTAAAAGAGCTGGTTGAACTGGGTGTTCAAGTGGGTGTCGTTATCGGTGGTGGTAACTTGTTCCGCGGAGCTGGCCTAGCGGAAGCGGGCATGAACCGAGTAGTGGGCGATCACATGGGGATGCTTGCAACGGTAATGAATGGCCTAGCAATGCGTGACGCACTTCACCGTGCATACGTAAACGCACGTGTAATGTCTGCAATTCCTCTTAACGGCGTATGTGACGACTATAATTGGGCAGATGCGATCCGTGAACTGCGCCAAGGTCGCGTGGTGATCTTCTCTGCAGGTACTGGCAACCCATTCTTTACAACGGATTCTGCTGCATGTCTACGCGGTATCGAAATTGAAGCTGATTTAGTTCTGAAAGCAACGAAAGTTGATGGTGTATTTACGGCTGACCCAGTAGCAAACCCAGACGCAGAGCTGTATGATAAGCTAACTTACGCAGAAGTTCTGGATAAAGAGCTGAAAGTGATGGATTTGGCAGCGTTTACATTGGCGCGTGACCACAAAATGCCAATTCGCGTATTTAACATGAACAAGCCAGGCGCACTACGCCGCGTGGTGATGGGCGAAACGGAAGGCACGCTAATCAGCGATAACGCTTAATTCCAAGACGCCATTCAATGCTTTTTGAATGGCGTTTCGCTTTACTCAATCCTTTTAAGCTTTCTTCAGGAAAGATGACATTTTTTAAGGTGAAATTGTGATTAACGAAATTAAAAAAGACGCTCAAGAGCGCATGGATAAAAGCGTAGAAGCGCTGAAAAACAACCTTTCTAAAGTTCGTACAGGTCGTGCGCACCCAAGCTTACTGTCTGGTATCTCAGTAGAATACTACGGAGCAGCAACACCTCTTAACCAGGTAGCAAACGTTGTTGCCGAAGATGCACGTACTCTAGCAATCACAGTTTTCGACAAAGAGTTAACTCAAAAAGTAGAAAAAGCGATCATGATGTCTGACCTTGGTCTAAACCCAATGTCTGCTGGCACGATCATCCGCGTTCCACTACCTCCGCTAACTGAAGAGCGTCGTAAAGACCTTGTTAAAATCGTTCGTGGTGAAGCAGAAGGTGCTCGTGTTGCGGTACGTAACATCCGTCGTGACGCAAACAGTGATCTTAAAGGTCTTCTCAAAGATAAAGAAATTTCTGAAGATGAAGATCGTAAAGCACAAGAAGAAATTCAAAAACTGACAGACGTTGCAGTGAAGAAAGTCGATGACGTTCTTGCTGCGAAAGAAAAAGAGTTGATGGAAGTTTAATTATCCCATCCACATCACTGTTGGAAAACGCTGTGCTCACAGCTCAGCGTTTTTTTATGTTAGTCTATCCAACTGATGGAACTCACTTAACACCCTATGCAAAATTCTCAAGCCTTCTCTGACTCCCTTCCTAAACATATCGCCATCATTATGGACGGTAATGGTCGCTGGGCTAAGTCCAAAGGAAAACCTCGCGTATTCGGCCATAAAAAAGGTGTGAATGCCGTTCGTAAGACCGTTGCTGCGGCTTCTAAACTTGGTATTCAAGCCGTGACTTTGTTTGCTTTCAGTAGCGAAAATTGGCGTCGTCCAGAAGAAGAAGTCGGCCTTTTAATGGAGCTGTTCATTTCTGTTCTATCGAGCGAAGTGAAAAAGCTACACAAAAATAACTTACGCCTACGTGTTATTGGTGATACCAGTCGTTTTAGTGAGCGCTTACAAGGTAAAATTGCAGAAGCAGAAACATTAACAGCGAACAATACAGGAATGGTGATCAACATTGCGGCTAACTATGGCGGCAAATGGGACATCACAGAGGCGGCAAAATCGTTGGCACTGAAAGCGCGTAACGGTGAGATCCGTATAGAGGATATCAATGAGCAGCTAATTACCCAGCATCTGACCATGGCTGATTTACCTGAGGTCGATCTTTTGATTCGTACCAGTGGTGAATGCCGGATCAGTAACTTTATGCTGTGGCAAATGGCTTATGCTGAAATGTACTTTACTGAAGAGTACTGGCCTGATTTTGATGAAGACAGTTTGGTTAACGCCGTGACTTGGTTTATTAACCGAGAGCGCCGTTTTGGCTGCACTGGCGAGCAAATTAAGGCATTAATGGCTGCTCAATAAGGACTAGTTAGTTTGAAACAGAGAATAATAACAGCACTAATTTTAGCTCCCCTGGTTATTTTAGGTATTTTTAAATTACCGCTGATGGGCTTTATCCTCGCATTGACGGCGATAACCCTGTTAGGTTTTTGGGAGTGGACGAAATTCACGGAAAGCACATCACGTATGGCTGCATTTATTCCAGCAGTTATGGCTACAGGACTTAGCTTTCTATTTATTTCGCCAGATGCGACCAGTCTTAACTTCCTTGCGACTCCGCACTACACCATTTTAGTACTTGGTTTCCTTTGGTGGATTGTCGCTAGCGCAATGGCGATTACTTACCCTAAAACGACGAAATTTTGGCAAAACAGCAAATTGCTTCGTCATGTGTTTGGTTTTCTGACGTTAATTCCTTTCCTTTGGAGTGTGATCATTCTTAGGGCATCGGATATTTCAGTCGATCCTTATCACGGTGCAAAACTTGTGCTCTTTGTGTGCTTCTTAGTATGGGCAGCAGATAGCGGCGCTTACTTTGCTGGAAAAAGTATGGGCAAACGAAAAATGGCACCGAATGTTAGCCCAAATAAGACCATAGAAGGCCTAATTGGTGGCATCATCGCGGCACTGATTGTTGGTTGGTTGTTTACTGGTTGGTTTGAGATTCAGTTTACTAGCCCAATTCATATGGTGCTCATCACACTCGTTACCGTGGTGATTTCTGTACTTGGTGACTTAGTAGAAAGCATGTTCAAGCGTGTCTCTGGTATCAAAGACAGCAGTAACATCATTCCAGGGCATGGTGGCATTCTTGATCGTATCGATAGTCTTACCGCCGCATTTCCAGTATTTGCCCTTCTTTACTACGTATTCTAATTTATCGGGAGCGCCATTGTTGTCGCTCCTGAGATTTTCAAACGGTCTTACATCATGCAAAAGTTAACGATTCTTGGTGCAACAGGCTCAATTGGTGCAAGCACATTAAAAGTGGTTGAACAAAACCCTGAGCTGTTTTCTGTGGTCGCCTTGGCGGCAAGCACGAACGTTGAAAAGATGGTCGCACTTTGCCATAAATGGCAACCTAAATATGCCGTTATGGCAGATAAGGTCGCGGCCTTAGCTGTGCAATCTGAGCTAGTTTCAATCTCACCTAACACTGAAGTGTTGGGTGGCGTTGATGCACTTTGCCATATTGCTTCTTTAGAAGAAGTAGACAGCGTGATGGCGGCGATTGTAGGGGCCGCGGGCTTGTTGCCAACCATGGCCGCAGTTAAGGCAGGTAAACGAGTTCTGCTAGCAAACAAAGAAGCATTGGTGATGTCAGGGCAACTGTTTATCGATGCCGTTGCAGAACATGGCGCAGAATTGCTTCCTGTCGACAGTGAGCACAACGCTATCTTCCAGTGTCTTCCACAGCAAGTTCAGACCAACTTAGGTCGTTGCAACCTTGAAGAGCATGGTGTTTCTTCTATTCTGCTTACTGGTTCGGGCGGTCCGTTCCGTTATACCGACATCGCAGAATTAGACACAGTAACACCAGCACAAGCGATCGCCCATCCAAATTGGTCAATGGGGCCGAAAATTTCGGTTGATTCCGCGACCATGATGAATAAAGGCCTTGAGTACATTGAAGCTAAATGGCTATTCAATGCGGCTCGCGAGCAACTAAAGGTGATCATTCACCCACAATCTGTTATCCATTCGATGGTGCAATACCGTGATGGTTCAGTACTGGCACAGATGGGTGAGCCTGACATGGCAACACCGATTGCTCTTACGATGTCTTACCCTTCACGTGTCGATGCTGGTGTTAAGCCACTCGACTTTACCCAAGTAGGTGAGCTAACGTTTTTGCAACCGGATTTCGCTCGCTATCCATGTTTGAAGCTGGCAATTGATGCGTGTTATGAAGGACAGCATTTAACGACAGCACTCAACGCTGCAAATGAAATCGCGGTAGATGCCTTTTTGAATAACCGAGTAGGATTCACTGATATTGCTCGTATTAATGACTTCGTTGTGAATAAAATCGCAGCAAGCCATCGCGCGGAAACGGTGAATAGCTTGGAAAGCCTGCTAGAGCTAGATAGAATAGCACGAACTATCGCCTTAGAATTTTTACGCGAGCGTAGCTAATGACTGGTATCTTGTGGAATCTGGTTTCTTTTATCGTAGCATTGGGCATCTTGGTGGCCGTGCACGAATTTGGCCACTTTTGGGTTGCTCGCCGTTGTGGCGTCAAAGTTGAAAAGTTTTCGATCGGCTTTGGTCAGTCTATCTGGAGCAAGGTAGGTAAGGACGGCACCGAATACAGCATTTCGATGATCCCTCTAGGTGGCTACGTCAAGATGGTGGATAGCCGAGTCGACGAGGTGCCTGAAAATGAAAAGCACGTGGCATTTGATCAAAAGCCGCTATGGAAACGCACTTCCATTGTTGCCGCTGGCCCTATCTTTAACTTTTTATTTGCTATCTTTGCCTACTGGCTGGTTTTCCTTATTGGTGTACCAGCAGTCAAACCGGTAATTGGTGAAGTGACGCCCAATTCAATCATTGCTCAAGCAGGAATTGAATCAGGGATGGAACTAAAGTCTATCTCAGGTATCAAAACTCCGGATTGGGAGTCAGTCAACATGGGATTAATCTCTCATATTGGCGACGATTCAATGACAGTGACGCTTACTTCAGCGAATGAAGTCGGCTCTGAAGTGACAAAAACGCTTGATATCCGTAATTGGCATTTTGATCCAGAAACCCAATCTGCGATGCATTCATTAGGCTTTACGCCATTTACTCCAGAAATTTATACGGAGTTAGCGCAAGTTGGTGAAGGCTCTGCTGGTGAAAAAGCGGGTTTACGTGCGGGTGATAAAATTGTCGCCATGGGCGGTAAAAATATATCTAATTGGAATGAAGTGGTTGAAGCCATTCGTTCTAACCCAGAAACGCCAATTGAAATGACGGTGTTGCGTCAAGGTGATGAGCAATCATTAACATTGACTCCGAGTAGCCGTGAGCTAGCTAACAAACAAGTGGTCGGCTTTGCAGGTATTGCACCTGAAGTCGCAGAATGGCCAGAAAGTTATCGCTTCGAATTACAGTTTGGTGTATTCGATTCTGTAGGCAAGGCGATTGATAAAACGGGGCAAGTAATTGGGTTGACCATCAGTATGCTTAAGAAGCTGATTGTCGGAGATGTTGGTCTAAACAATCTGAGTGGACCAATTTCAATTGCAAAAGGTGCAGGGGCGACAGCGGACTACGGCCTGGTCTACTTTTTAGGTTTTCTGGCGTTAATTAGTGTTAACCTAGGTATTATTAACCTCGTTCCTTTACCAATGTTGGATGGTGGGCATCTGCTGTTTTTCGCAATCGAAGCGATCATCCGACGTCCAGTACCGGAAAAAGTACAGGAAATGGGCTATCGAATTGGAGGGGCGATTATCTTCTCGCTCATGGCGTTAGCGCTATTTAATGATTTTACTCGTCTGTGATGGTTCAGAGACAAAGCAGTAGCAAGGAATAATTAGAACAAGTATGGCGATTAAGCGAATTCTATTTGCAAGTTTACTGGCGACCAGTGTATCTGCAAATGGAGCAGAGAACTTTGTAGTTCAAGATATTGAAATCGATGGATTGCAGCGTGTTGCACTAGGTGCGGCGCTGCTGAAAATGCCCGTACGCGTTGGTGATACGGTTGATCAAGGTGATGTTGCAGAGATCATTCGTGCATTATACGCATCAGGTAACTTCGAAGACGTAAAAGTACTGCGTGACGGCGGTGTTCTGGTTGTTCAAGTTAAAGAACGTCCAACTATTGCTGGCATCTCGTTCTCGGGTAACAAAGCAATCAAGGATGAACAGCTACAAGAAAACCTGAATGCTTCTGGTGTTCGCGAAGGTGAAGCGCTTGACCGCACTACACTAAGTAATATTGAAAAAGGCTTGGAAGATTTTTACTACAGTGTTGGTAAATACAACGCGACAGTAAAAGCCGTTGTTACTCCATTGCCTCGTAACCGTTCTGATCTAAAGTTTGTCTTCACCGAAGGGGTATCGGCAAAGATTCAGCAGATCAACTTTATCGGTAATGAAGTCTTTTCTGACGAAGACCTTCTTTCTCGCTTCAACTTAAACGTCGATGTGCCATGGTGGAACTTCCTAGCGGACGAAAAATACCAAAAGCAAGTTCTTGCGGGTGATATTGAAGCACTGAAGTCTTACTACCTTGACCGTGGTTATCTTAAATTTAACGTTGATTCGACACAAGTGGCGATTTCTCCTGACAAAAAAGGCGTATACATTACGCTTGGCTTGGAAGAGGGGGATGTGTATACCGTTAAGGATGTGAAATTCCGCGGTAACTTGATTGGTGAAGAAGCAACATTCGAAAAACTCATTCCATTTGAAGACAATGAGACCTATAACGGCTCTCGCGTGACGTCGATGGAAGAAGGCATCAAGCGTGTGCTTGGTGAATCGGGTTACGCTTATCCACAAGTAAATACCATACCTGAGTTTGACGACGAGAATAAACAAGTTTCTCTTGTTGTTAGCGTAGACCCTGGCAGCCGTATCTATGTCCGTGATATCCGCTTTACGGGTAACAACTCGACTAAAGATGAAGTCTTGCGCCGTGAAATGCGTCAGATGGAAGGCAGTTGGTTGAACTCGAAATCCATCGAAACGGGTAAAACGCGCTTAAACCGTCTTGGCTATTTTGAGAATGTTGAAGTCCAAACTGTACGTGTACCTGGTAGTGACGATCAAGTTGACCTTGTCTACACTGTGAAGGAGGCCAACTCCGGTAGCGTTAACTTTGGTGTTGGCTACGGAACAGAATCAGGTATTAGCTTCCAAGTTGGTTTACAACAGGATAACTTCCTAGGTAGTGGTAATCGCGTAGGTATTAACGCGATGATGAATGACTACCAGAAAAACGTAAGTTTGGATTACCGTGACCCTTACTGGAACCTTGATGGTGTTAGCTTAGGCGGTAGAATATTTTACGATGAGTTTGAAGCCTCTGAAGCGGGTATCGTTGACTATACCAATGAAAGCTATGGTGCGAGCCTGACATGGGGCTTCCCATTCGACGAACTCAACCGTTTTGAGTTCGGCGTTGGATTTACCCACAACCGAATTGGTAACTTGTCACCTTACCTACAGGTAGAACAGTTCCTACAAGCGCAAGCAGACAATATTGATTCTAGCGGAGCGTTGAATACTAATGACTTTGATTTCAACATGTCTTGGACGCGCAATAATCTAAACCGCGGTTACTTCCCAACAGCTGGTAACCACCAACGCGCGTTCTACAAGATGACCGTACCTGGCTCAGACGTACAGTACTTCAAAATGCAGTACGATGTTCGTCAATATATTCCACTAACGAAGAAGCATGAATTCACGCTCCTATTCCGTGGTCGCCTAGGCTATGGTAATGGTTACGGTCAAACGGATGGTAACGATAACTTGTTCCCATTCTACGAAAACTACTACGCGGGTGGTTTTACAACACTACGTGGATTTGGCTCGAACTCTGTGGGTCCAAAAGCGGTTTACCGTGATTACTCAGGCTCAAACAATGGTGCAGATACCGCAACGAATGATTCGGTTGGTGGTAACGCAGTTGCACTGGCAAGTCTTGAGCTGATTGTACCGACTCCATTTGCGTCGGATGAAGTCCGTAACCAAATTCGTACCAGTATCTTCTTCGACATGGCAAGTATTTGGGATACCGAGTTTGACTACCGTAGCTCAGGCGCTGAATATGGCGATAAGTACTACTACGATTACTCAGATCCAACGAACTACCGTTCATCGTATGGTGCTGCGTTGCAATGGATGTCTCCAATGGGGCCACTAGTATTCTCACTAGCGAAACCAATTAAGAAATTTGATGGCGATGATGAAGAGTTCTTCACATTCACTATCGGTAGAACCTTCTAAAGAGGAAAATATTTTGAATAAAATGATCAAAGCGGCTGGGATTGGCCTTGTTGTACTGAGTTCTTCAATGTTCGCCAATGCGGCAGAAGCGGCTCAAAAAATCGCGTACGTTAACACAGCTCAGGTATTCCAAGCGCTTCCTCAGCGTGAAGTCGTTCTACAGAAAATGCAGAAAGACTTCAAAAGCAAAGCAGATGAGCTGAAATCGATTCAAGCTCAAGCGAAAACGAAAATCGAGAAGCTACAGCGTGATGGCGAGCTACTAGGTCAAGACGAAGTGGAGAAACTACGTATTGACATCGGCAAGCTAGACAGTGAATACAAAGTGAAAGCACAAGCACTAGAGAAAGCAAGTGCTCGCCGCGAAGCGGAAGAAAAAGCGAAGCTATTCAAAACGATTCAAGATGCAGTGAAAAAAGTGGCAGATAAAAAAGGTTACGACCTAGTTATCGACATCTCTTCACTTCAATACGGTAAGCCAGAGTACAACATCTCTGAAGACGTAATTAAAGCTCTAAAATAAGAAGTTATGAAGACATTGACATTAGCCGAGTTGGCAACAATTACCGGGGGTGAGCTATTTGGTGACGAGTCACTCGTTGTTAGCCGCGTAGCTCCAATGGATAAAGCACAAGAGGGTGATGTGACCTTCTTGTCTAACCCAAAATACGCAAAGCACCTTTCTGAGTGTCAAGCGACTGTAGTTATGGTTAAGCCCGAGCATAAAGACCAATGCACTGGTCATGCGCTCGTGGTGGCAGATCCTTACGTTGCGTTTGCTCGTGTGGTTCAAGCGCTAGATACGACCCCAAAACCAGCTGAAAATATTGCACCAAGTGCGGTTATCGCAGCTGACGTTAAGATGGGGGCAAACGTAGCAGTCGGTGCAAATGCAGTGATTGAGACGGGTGTAGAGCTTGGTGACAACGTGATCGTTGGCGCAGGTTGCTTTATTGGTAAAAATGCAAAGTTAGGTAATAACACCAAGCTTTGGGCTAATGTTACGATCTATCATGAAGTATCACTGGGCGATGACTGTCTGATTCAATCGGGTACAGTCATTGGCTCTGACGGTTTCGGCTACGCAAATGAAAAAGGCGAGTGGATTAAGATCCCTCAACTTGGCTCCGTGCGCATTGGGAACCGTGTTGAGATTGGTGCATGTACCACCATCGACCGTGGTGCGTTAGACGATACCATCATCGAAGACAACGTGATTCTTGATAACCAGCTTCAAATCGCTCATAACGTGCAGATCGGATATGGTACGGTGATGCCAGGTGGTACTATTGTTGCTGGCAGTACGACAATTGGTAAATACTGCCAGATTGGCGGCGCGTCGGTTCTTAATGGGCACATCACTATCGCAGATGGTGTTGCTATCACCGGTATGAGCATGGTCATGCGCAGTATCGAAGAGAAAGGTTTATATTCATCGGGAATTCCCCTGCAGACGAATCGAGAGTGGCGTAAAACCGCAACTCGAGTTCATCGCATCGATGAGATGAACAAACGCCTGAAAGCGGTTGAAAAACGGCTGGAACCGAAAGAAGAATCTTAGTTCCATATTCTGAACAAAGACTCGCGAAATGCGAGTCTTTTTCTTATATAATAACGCGCTATAAGTAGATTTATCACCGAGCTGGTATACACTTCGCGGGCATTATTTAAAATGCGGCCTTTTGCCGCTGCCTTGCCAACTTGGTTGTTGAGAATTGATATAGGAATACGACTTTGACTACTGAAAAGAAAACGATGAACATCTCTGAAATTCAAGAGCTACTTCCTCATCGCTACCCATTCTTATTGATCGACCGAGTGATTGATTTCCAAGAAGAGAAGTATCTTCACGCTATCAAAAATGTGTCGGTTAACGAACCTCAGTTCACAGGTCACTTTCCACAATTGCCAGTATTTCCAGGCGTTTTGATCCTGGAAGCGATGGCACAGGCGACAGGCCTACTTGCTTTTAAATCGTTTGGTGCGCCAACAGAAAACGAACTGTACTACTTCGCAAGCGTTGATGGAGCTAAGTTCCGTAAACCTGTAGTACCAGGTGACCAAATGATTATTGAAGTGGAATTTTTGAAAGAACGTCGCGGCATTGCTGCATTCAAAGGTGTAGCGAAAGTTGACGGTGAAGTAGTATGTTCAGCTGAGCTAAAATGTGCTCGTCGAGAGTTTTAATATGATTCATGAAACCGCTAAAATCCACCCAGCGGCGGTGGTAGAAGAAGGCGCGAAAATTGGCGCTAACGTGACCGTTGGTCCATTCACTTATATCACCTCAACGGTAGAGATCGGTGAAGGCACGGAAGTGATGTCGCATGTCGTGATCAAAGGTCATACCAAAATTGGTAAAGACAACCGCATTTTTCCACACGCTGTGATTGGTGAAGAAAACCAAGATAAAAAGTATGGTGGCGAAGAGACAACGGTGGTTATCGGTGATCGTAACGTGATTCGCGAAGCGGTTCAGGTTCACCGTGGGACGGTTCAAGACAAAGCAACCACAGTGATTGGCGACGACAACCTTCTGTGTGTAAACGCACACATCGCACACGATGTTATCGTTGGAAACCACACTCATATTGGCAACAATTCGATTCTTGGTGGCCACGTAACGGTCGAAGACCATGCAGGCGTGATGGCGCTTTCTGCGATTCATCCATTCTGTACCGTTGGTGCTTACGCCTATGTTGGCGGTTGTTCTGCGGTTGTTCAGGACGTTCCTGCTTATGTACTTGCACAAGGTAACCACGCGACACCATTTGGTTTGAACTTGGTTGGCTTAAAGCGCAATGGTTTTGAAAAACCAGAAATTCGCGCATTACAAAAAGCGTACAAAGAAATCTACCGTTCAGGTAAGACTCTAGAAGAAGTGAAACCTATCTTGGCTGAAATGGCGCAAGAGTGGCCAGCTGTGAAACGTTTCAGTGATATTCTGGAAGCGACGGAACGTGGCATCATTCGTTAATTGACGAGTGAATGAGTTATTTATAAAAGATCGCGCCTAGATTAGGCTGCGATCTTTTTGTGTTTTATGGATAAGGTGCTCCCTTATCCATAGTGCATAGGACACAATCGGAATGAACATGGAAAAACCATTACGTATTGGCATCATTGCCGGAGAACTATCAGGCGATACGCTTGGTGAAGGTTTTATCAAAGCGGTGAAAGAGCAGTACCCAAATGCGGAATTTGTTGGTATTGGCGGACCGAAAATGATCGCCCAAGGCTGTGAATCTCTTTTTGATATGGAAGAGCTCGCCGTCATGGGGTTGGTTGAGGTCTTAGGCCGTTTGCCAAGATTGCTAAAGGTTAAAGCTGAGTTGGTTAAGTACTTCACTCAAAATCCGCCAGATGTTTTTGTTGGTATTGATGCGCCGGATTTTAATTTACGTGTTGAGCTAGATTTGAAGAACGCGGGTATCAAAACCGTGCATTACGTTAGCCCTTCCGTTTGGGCTTGGCGTCAAAAGCGTATCTTTAAGATTGAAGCAGCGACCAACTTAGTATTGGCTTTTCTACCATTTGAAAAAGCGTTTTACGACAAATTCAATGTGCCTTGTGAGTTTATTGGCCACACGTTGGCAGATGCGATTCCATTGCAGTCAGAAAAAGCGCCCGCTCGTGAATTATTGGGCTTAGAGCAAGATAAAAAATGGCTGGCCGTGTTACCTGGCAGTCGTGGTAGTGAACTGAAAATGTTGTCTGAGCCATTTATCGAAACTTGTCGACGACTGCATCAGACATTTCCCGAACTGGGGTTTGTGGTTGCGCTTGTTAACCCAAAACGTCGTGAGCAGTTTGAGCAAGCCTGGAAAGTTCTCGCACCAGAGCTAGATTTCAGACTGGTGGATGATACGGCCCGTAACGTGATTACGGCTTCTGATGTCGTCATGTTGGCGTCAGGCACGGTTGCGCTAGAATGTATGTTGCTGAAGCGTCCGATGGTGGTTGGCTACCGTGTGAATGCTGTTACTGCTTTCCTCGCCAAACGTCTGCTAAAAACAAAATACGTATCGTTACCTAACATCTTGTCTGATAGCGAACTGGTAAAAGAGTATTTGCAAGAAGACTGCACACCAGAAAACTTATTCAACGAAGTGTCTCGTTTACTAGAGAGCGATAACCAAAGAATGTTGGATAAGTTCACCGAAATGCACCACTGGATCCAAAAAAATGCGGATCAACAAGCCGCAAATGCGGTATTAACACTGATAGAGAAATAGAGATTTACCATGGCTGTGAAGGCAAAAACCACAAAAGCGAAAGTTGAGCTCCCACCGTTTGAATACCCACAAGGTTACCAATTGGTCGCTGGTGTGGATGAAGTAGGGCGTGGCCCTCTGGTTGGTGATGTGGTTACCGCTGCGGTCATTTTGGACCCGAATAATCCAATTGAAGGATTGAACGATTCAAAAAAACTCAGTGAGAAAAAGCGCTTGGCTTTGCTTCCAGAAATCAAAGAGAAGGCATTAGCCTGGTCTGTTGGTCGTTGTTCACCTGAAGAGATTGATGAACTGAACATCCTACAAGCGACCATGGTGGCGATGCAGCGTGCGATTGCCGGTTTGAAAGTTCAGCCAGATTTGGCGCTTATCGATGGAAACCGCTGTCCTGCGCTGCCAATGGACGCTCAAGCAGTGGTGAAAGGCGACTTACGCGTGGCAGAAATCAGTGCAGCATCCATCATTGCTAAAGTCGTACGTGACCAAGAAATGGAAGAACTGGATAAACAATACCCGCAATTTGGCTTTGCGAAGCACAAAGGTTACCCAACCAAAGCGCACTTTGAAGCCATCGAACAGCACGGTGTGATCAACGAACATCGCAAGAGCTTTAAGCCAGTAAAGAAAGCCCTGGGCATCGAAGAGTAGACCAAATTCGGGATTGGCGTATAACGAGGTTATAATCCACGTCCCCTTTAGGTTAGAATTCCATAAAAGATTTAGTTACACGGTACCTGCTAATGTCAGATCCCAAGTTCATTCACCTTCGTGTCCATAGTGATTACTCGATGGTGGATGGTATCAACAAAGTTCCACCGCTAGTTAAGAAAGTCGCCGAGCTCGGCATGCCAGCAATGGCACTGACCGATTTCACCAACTTATGTGGTTTGGTGAAATACTACGGCACAGCACACGGTTGCGGTGTGAAGCCGATCATTGGTGCAGATTTCAAAATGCAGTCCGATGAATTTGGTGAGGAGCTGACACAATTAACCGTACTCGCAGCAGACAACACGGGTTATAAACACTTAACGCTGCTGATCTCGAAAGCGTACTTACGTGGTCATGTCCAGCATCAACCTGTCATTGATAAAGCTTGGCTTGCTGAGCTATCAGAAGGGCTTATTGTCCTTTCTGGTGCAAAAAACGGTGAGATAGGTAAAGCATTACTTAAAGGCAACCGCAAGCTTGTCCAGGATTGTGTTGAGTTTTATCGACAACACTTCGCCGATCGCTTTTATCTGGAGTTGGTTCGTACTGGCCGTCCAGATGAAGAGACCTATTTGCACTTTGCTGTTGAACTGGCAGAGCAAGAAGACCTGCCAGTAGTAGCAACCAACGAAGTGGTGTTCATCAGCGAAGATCTGTTTGATGCGCACGAAATTCGCGTGGCGATCCATGATGGCTATACCTTAGAAGATCCACGTCGTCCAAAAAATTACAGCCCAGAGCAGTACTTACGCACTGAAGAAGAAATGTGTGAGCTGTTTGCGGACATTCCAGAAGCATTGGAAAACAGTGTTGAGATTGCCAAGCGTTGTAACGTCACCGTACGTTTAGGTGAATACTTCCTGCCAGCCTTCCCAACAGAAGGGATGAAAGAGACCGAATTTTTGGTCATGAAGTCACGCGAAGGTTTGGAAGAACGTTTAGAATTCCTATTCCCAGATGAGGAAGAGCGCTTAACGCGTCGTCCAGAATATGACGAGCGCTTACAAATCGAACTCGACGTAATCAACCAAATGGGCTTCCCGGGTTATTTCCTGATCGTAATGGAGTTCATTCAATGGTCAAAAGACAATGATATTCCAGTAGGTCCGGGGCGTGGTTCTGGTGCGGGCTCGTTAGTGGCATATGCCCTGAAAATCACCGATCTTGATCCGTTGGAATACGATCTGCTCTTCGAACGTTTTTTGAACCCAGAGCGTGTCTCCATGCCCGATTTCGACGTCGATTTCTGTATGGATAAACGTGATCAAGTTATAGACCACGTAGCCGAAATGTATGGCCGTGA
Source organism: Vibrio sp. PNB23_22_6 (assembly GCF_052877535.1). NCBI lineage: Bacteria > Pseudomonadati > Pseudomonadota > Gammaproteobacteria > Vibrionales > Vibrionaceae > Vibrio > Vibrio sp. PNB23_22_6. Next base: position 40,288 of record NZ_JBNFXP010000003.1, read on the forward strand.
CGCGGTGTCGCAGATCATCACCTTTGGTACCATGGCAGCGAAAGCGGTTATCCGCGACGTAGGCCGTGTACTTGGTCACCCATTTGGTTTCGTTGACCGCATCTCGAAGTTGATCCCGCCTGATCCTGGCATGACGTTGGAGAAAGCGTTCAAAGCTGAACCGGCGTTACCTGAGTTGTATGACGCGGATGAAGAAGTCAAAGAGCTCATCGATAAGTGTCGTATTCTAGAAGGTTGTACCCGAAATGCCGGTAAGCATGCGGGTGGTGTGGTTATTTCACCAACGACCATTACGGATTTTGCACCGATCTATGCGGACTCGGAAGGTCACTTCCCAGTGACTCAATTTGATAAAAATGACGTTGAAACCGCTGGCTTGGTTAAGTTCGACTTCTTGGGTTTACGAACTCTAACCATCATCGATTGGGCGCTTGGTCTGATTAATCCGCGCCTAGAGCAAGAGGGTAAAGAGCCCGTTCGTATCGAGTCAATACCTCTTGCGGATCCAGCCTCTTTCCGTTTGTTACAGAACTCAGAAACCACCGCGGTATTCCAGCTGGAATCGCGTGGCATGAAAGAACTGATCAAACGTCTTCAGCCTGACTGTTTCGAAGACATCATCGCACTGGTAGCACTGTTCCGTCCAGGACCGCTGCAATCAGGCATGGTAGATAACTTTATCGACCGTAAACATGGCCGAGAAGCGATCTCTTACCCAGATGAAAAGTGGCAACACGAATCACTAAAAGAGATCCTCGATCCGACTTACGGCATCATTCTGTACCAAGAGCAGGTTATGCAGATCGCGCAGGTTCTGTCCGGTTACACCCTTGGTGGTGCGGATATGCTTCGCCGAGCAATGGGTAAGAAAAAGCCAGAAGAGATGGCTAAGCAGCGTGCGACTTTTGAAGACGGTGCGATAAAGAATGGCGTCGACGGCGAGTTGGCGATGAAAATCTTCGACTTGGTAGAAAAGTTTGCGGGTTACGGCTTTAACAAATCGCACTCGGCCGCTTATGCACTGGTTTCTTATCAGACGCTTTGGCTGAAGACCCACTATCCGGCAGAATTCATGGCGGCGGTAATGACGGCCGATATGGATAACACGGAAAAAGTCGTTGGCTTAGTAGACGAATGTTTGCGAATGAAGCTCACCGTTCTACCGCCAGATATTAACTCAGGGTTGTACCGTTTTAACGTGGATGAAAACGGCGCGATTGTTTACGGTATTGGCGCGATTAAAGGGGTGGGTGAAGGTCCGATTGATGCGATTTTAGCTGCTCGCAAAAAAGGCGGATACTTTAAAGATCTGTTCGATTTCTGTGCGCGTATTGATCTGAAGAAAGTTAATAAGCGTGTGATTGAAAAATTGATTTACGCGGGCGCACTGGATCGATTAGGCCCTCATCGCGCCGCACTCATGGCCTCTTTGGATGATGCCGTAAAAGCGGCGAGCCAACACCATCAAGCCGAAGCGTTTGGTCAGGCCGATATGTTTGGCGTGCTGACGGATGCACCAGAAGAAGTGGAGCATAAGTACACACAAGTGCCAGCTTGGCCTGAAAAAATATGGCTAGAGGGTGAGCGTGAAACGCTCGGTTTATATTTGACCGGGCACCCAATTAACGCCTATCTGAAGGAACTGAACAAATACACCAGTTGTCGACTTAAAGACGCAACGCCGACACGTCGTGATCAATCGGTGACCATTGCTGGTCTCGTGATTGCCGCGCGTGTGATGACCACAAAGCGCGGAACCCGCATCGGTATCATGACGCTGGATGATCGAAGTGGTCGAATGGAGGTGATGCTATTTTCAGATGCACTTGATCGGTATGCAGAACTTCTCGAAAAAGATAAAATTTTGGTCGTATCGGGACAGGTCAGCTTTGATGATTTCAACGGTGGGCTTAAAATGTCAGCGCGTGAAGTGATGGATCTCGGCAGTGCACGTGAAAAATACGCCCGTGGTTTGTCAGTATCGATTGATGCAAACCAAATCAATGACAAGTTCTTCGAGCAATTTAGTCGTATTTTAGAACCGCATAAAGCCGGAACTGTCCCTATCAATGTATACTACCAACGTGCCGACGCCAGAGCGCGGTTAACATTGGGCACAGAATGGCGCGTGACGCCAAGTGATACATTACTAGAAGATTTACAACAGTTACTTGGTAAAGGCCAGGTAGAACTCGAATTTAACTAAAAAATTCAGCGCGATACGTAAGACGCTGAGTCAAAAGGATTCATAGATGAGCCTAAACTTTCTTGAATTTGAAAAGCCAATCGCAGAGCTAGAAGCAAAAATCGAAGCGCTACGCGATGTTTCCCGCCACGGTGGGGATTCTGCGATTGACCTGGATAAAGAAATCGAACAGCTTGAGAAAAAGAGCCTAGAACTGAAGAAAAAAACATTCAGTAATTTAGGTGCATGGGAAACAGCTCAACTGGCTCGTCACCCTCTACGTCCATACACGCTTGATTACATTCAGCATGTATTTGAAGAATTTGACGAGCTTGCGGGTGATCGCGCATTCGCTGATGATAAAGCGATTGTTGGCGGTATTGCTCGTCTTGAAGGTCGCCCTGTGATGATCATCGGTCATCAGAAAGGCCGTGAAACCAAAGAGAAGGTAAAACGTAACTTCGGTATGCCAAAACCAGAAGGTTACCGTAAAGCACTACGTCTAATGGAAATGGCAGAACGCTTCAAGATGCCAATCATCACCTTTATCGATACGGCGGGGGCATACCCTGGCGTTGGTGCAGAAGAGCGTGGCCAATCTGAAGCTATCGCAAAAAACCTTAAAGTAATGTCTGGTCTTAAAGTGCCAGTGATCTGTAACGTGGTGGGAGAAGGTGGTTCTGGTGGTGCATTGGCCATCGGCGTCGGCGACTACGTGAACATGCTTCAGTACTCTACGTACTCAGTCATCTCTCCAGAAGGTTGTGCATCAATTCTATGGCGTGATTCAGATAAAGCACCACAAGCAGCGGAAGCGATGGGCTTAACTGCCCCTCGTCTAAAAGAGCTGGGCCTTATTGATGAAATCATCGATGAACCACTAGGCGGTGCGCACCGTGACCACGTTCAAATGGCAGCTAACATGAAAGCAAACCTGCTTCGACAGCTTGAAGATCTTGAGCAGCTTGATCAAGAAACACTACTTGAGCGTCGTTATCAGCGTCTAATGAACTACGGTTACTGCTGATATCTCGCAAGAGAACGGATAAAATAGAAAGGGTTGGGCAAACGTCCAGCCCTTTTTTGTACCTATCGGATCGCTTATGGAATCGCTTTACCCACATGTTGCTCATGTACTAGACGCACATTACCAGCCTAAAACTAAGATCGTCTTGGCCTTCAGTGGTGGGGTGGATTCGCGTTTATTACTTGAACTGCTCAGCCGCTATCAACGAGCTCGCTCAGTGACTTGCCACGCAGTGTATGTTCATCATGGCCTGAGTGCCAATGCCGATGACTGGGCAGAGAAATGCGTCTTGTGGGCGAAGCAAGCCGGTATATCATGCACCATTGAGCGTGTCAGTTTAGACATCCATAGTGGTGAGAGCATTGAACTGCTGGCTCGTGAAGCGCGCTATCACGCATTAGCCAAGCATGTTCAAGACGGTGACTTACTCCTGACAGGTCAGCATGCGGATGACCAAGTAGAGACTTTCCTGCTTGCTCTTAAACGTGGAAGTGGCCCAAAAGGGTTGTCCTCAATGGCAGAAAGCATGCCTTTTTCGGGGGGCATGTTAGTTCGTCCGATTCTTTCAGTTCGTCGTGAGCAAATTGAACGTATCGCGCATCGCCTTGGTCTTGAATGGGTTGAGGACGAGAGCAACCAAGATACGCGCTATGATCGAAACTTCTTACGCCATCGTATTGTTCCAGAACTCGCTGCTCGTTGGCCGAATATTCATCAAGCCGTTCAACGCAGTGCTAGCTTATGTGCCCAACAAGAAGCACTGCTTGATGAGTTGTTATGCGCCACTTTTGAACAAACGCTACACCCTGATTTTAGCTTGAGGATTGGCGGCCTAACCTCACACAGTGATCTTGCTCGTGCGCATTTGATTCGTATGTGGTTAGCAAAATTAAACGTCAATATGCCCAGTCAGACACAATTGAGTTTGATTTGGAATGAAGTCGCATTAGCTCAGCAAGATGCGAATCCAAAGCTAAAGTTGAAACAAGGTGAAGTGCGACGTTTTCAACATCGACTTTATTGGGTCACCGAAACGGTAGACGTGAGTGCGTGGCAAAGTTCGCTTCAATTGGACGTTGCGTTACCGCTTCCTGAGCGGTTGGGAGAATTAACCCTGACTACGACATCGAATCAAGCCAATATTGCCTTACCACCCTATCCAGAGCGTCTAAGAGTGATTTTTAATCCTGAGGGACTCACTGCGCACCCAACCACACGGGGTCACAGTCGCAAGCTGAAAAAGCTGTTTCAGGAATACAACGTACCAAGTTGGCTTCGTCGGAAAATGCCGATCTTGATGTATCAAGATCAAGTGGTGGCTGTGGCGGATTTGTTCGTTGATCAAGCCTTTGGCGGTCAGGATTGTGAGCTAGTGTGGCGCAAGTTATTGTAACTTATGACACAATGCTGGCTATAAATACAACAAATTCAGGTGAAGTAATGAAGAAAGTGATCATGGTCGCAGTGGTAGCGTTAACGATGATGAGTGGTCAAGCATTGGCATCCGGTGATGCAGCAGCTGGGCAAGCGAAAGCTGCGGTATGTGCCGCTTGTCATGGCCCAGACGGTATTGCCGTGATTCCGGGTTACCCAAATATAAAAGGTCAGAATGAGCAATATATCGTGAGCTCAATTAAGTCTTATAAAGATGGTCAACGCACGGGTGGCTTAGCGGCAGTTATGCAGGCACAAGCATCATTACTGTCTGACGCGGATATCGCCAACTTAGCGGCTTACTATTCAAGCCTTAAGTAATCGCAACACATTATAGAGACAAGGGCAGGGCAATGCTCTGTCTTTTTCAGTATTTTTACCTCGGAATTATGACAGGCATTGAATGTTGTGAGATGCTAACCGATAATATGCGCAAACGATTGAAGCTTAAGGGATGAACATGAAAAAGATTGAAGCGATTATTAAGCCATTCAAATTGGATGATGTCCGAGAAGCATTGGCTGAAGTAGGCATTACAGGGATGACTGTCTCTGAAGTCAAAGGCTTTGGTCGTCAGAAAGGTCACACAGAGCTGTACCGCGGTGCAGAATACATGGTGGATTTCCTTCCTAAAGTGAAGCTAGAAATCGTTGTGACTGAAGACGTAGCAGATAAGTGCGTAGACACCATCATCGAAACGGCACAAACTGGTAAGATCGGTGATGGTAAGATCTTCGTAACAGACATTGAGCGTGTGGTTCGTATCCGTACGGGTGAAGAAGACGAAGACGCGATCTAATCTCTATTCAGATAGATATTCGATTTCACTACGATATGTGATGAATATTTGATTAAGCTAAAAGGGAGCCTATGTATGGCTCCTTTTTCATTGGTTATCCCAAGCTCAGATTATTAATTGTTTAGGTTGGATTATGTTTAAGCGCTTTTTTCTTTCTCTCGCTTTTCTTAGTTTGGCGGCTGTGACTGCTTTTCATTTGGTGTTCATTGTGCCAGAGCAGCCACAAATCATTACTCAGACAGGCACGAAGATTATTCAAGAGATTCGCTGCATGGAGTTTGACGCGCCACAAGTGTTGGACAAGCACGGTGAACTGAATGTACTGGTGTGGAATATTTACAAGCAAAACAAAGAGAATTGGCAACAAGTGTTGAACTCACTCTCCGCTGATAAGCAGTTATTGTTACTGCAAGAAGCCAGCTTAACCGATGAGTTTAAAACTTGGCTGATAGAAGGGCATTGGGTCAGCAATCAAGTGAGTGCATTTAAGGCGTTAGGTAATGGCGCTGGCGTAATCACTATCGCCCAGGACGAACCTATTCGAGCCTGCGCTTACACTTCAAAAGAGCCGTGGCTACGATTGCCTAAGTCCGCGTTGTATAGTAAGTATCTGTTGAGTAATGGTCAAACCTTAGCGGTGATCAACATTCACGCTATTAACTTCACGGTGGGGACAGAAGAATACACGTCTCAACTTACAACGCTTGAAAAGGTGCTTAAAGAGCACAAAGGTCCGGTTTTGTTTGCGGGAGACTTTAACAGCTGGAGTGGGGAGCGTATTGCTGCGATGAAGAAAGTCCTACACAAAGCTAACTTGCAAGAAGTCCAGTTTAGCCCGGATAACCGAACCCAGTTCATTAATGGCTTACCGCTTGATCATATTTTTTATCGAGGGCTGATGTTCAAAAATGCGAAAGCGCCGCAGAGCGACGCTTCCGATCATAACCCATTATTGGTATCGTTTACGCTTAACGACTAGTCATTGTATTTCAAACGCTTAAGCAATAACGATGTACAATGCCCAAATCACGTAGAACGCCATCCATGGCAGGCTAGCAATAACAAGAGCCTGTCCGCGTTCGAACTCAGTCCAAGTCAGTACGATACCGTAGCCCAATACTATGTACCAAGGCAGAAGCAGTGGTAGTGAGCTAGCAAAGTGAGACCATTCGCTGGTTAGCGGTAGCTTTAGTAGACCATTTAAGCTGTTTAAATCGGCAGCGTATGTCATCACCTGACCGTGTTTAAGCAGCAGACTCGCATAGCTTGCAATATCTCCCAAAACGGCAGGAAACAGAATTGCACACGATGCAGCAAACCATTTCCAGTAACCGTATTGTTGTTTACTTGCTTTCGTTGCTAAGAAGAACCAAAGCGCCAGCAGTAGCAATGTCGCAAAGCGGTTAAATACATCATTAATGATCGCCGTGGCCATCAAGGTGTTTGGTTCCAACAGCTCAATCTGCTTTGGATCGATCTGTTGGAACTGAGCGGTGAGCTGCTCACTCAACCAAGTAAAATCGACATTCGAGAAATAGGCCCCCCAAAATAGAAATGGACTGATCACCAACACGATGAAAGGTTGCCATCCCCAGCCTCCACGCTGATACAGCGCTAAGAAGCAAGATGTTGGAGAACGGAAAATATCCAACAACATTACAAGAGGGTTACTCGATGGGTTCATACACTTACCTTGGTTACGTCAACATACAACTTAAGCTTCTGACCTGGTTTCAGGTACTGCTGCTTTTGAAGAGAATTCCATTTCACGATGTCGTTGCTCTTCACCTTAAACTTGCTCGCAATGCCGCTGATGGTGTCGCCAGAACGCACATTGTAGAACACAGTGCGAATGACTGCGCCTTTGTCGGAGTTCTTCCAGATCACCATTTTTTGGCCAACGCGTAAGGTGTCTTTTGGCCCCATGCCGTTCCATTTCGCCAGAGACTGATGAGAAACTTTGTTCTCTTTTGCAATGGACCACAAGCTCTCACCAGATTGAACAACGTGAGTCAGCTTAAATTGACCACGAGCTTGAGATTGCGTTTTGTTTAAGCGATTCTCGGCACTTAACGCATACTTAGAGTCGTCTTTGGTTGAGGTTGGGATCAGCAGGTACTGACCAATGCGGATATTATTGTTCGATAGGCCGTTTGCACGACGAATCACTTTGGTTGTTGTACCGTATTTGTTGGCTAGCATGCTCAGAGAGTCACCTGACTTCACTTTGTAGCGCGCCACTTTTACACCCTTACCACGATTTTTATTCACTTGAGCAAGGAATTGATCCTTTTTCTCTACTGGAATGAGAAGCTGGTGTGGACCATCCGGTGCGGTAGACCATTGGTTGTAAGCTGGGTTGTAACTTTGCAATTCTTTAACCCCAATACCGGCATAATCTGCGGCAATAGCCAGATCGAGCTGTTCTTTTGGATCAATAAGCGTGAGCACTGGCTTGTTAGGAATCGCAGGAATATCGATACCATATTTCTCTTGGTTCGCGACAATGTCCGCTAAGGCAAGGAGTTTAGGTACGTAGCTACTGGTCTCTTTTGGTAGATCCAAAGAGAAGAAATCGGTTGGCTTACCTAGTTTCTTGTTTTTACGAATCGCACTGGATACACGACCGCCGCCACTATTGTAGGCTGCAATGGCGTGCTGCCAGTTGCCATCAAAACGCTTACTTTGCTGTTCTAGGTAGCTAAGAGCAGCATCAGTAGACGCGGAAACATCACGGCGGCCGTCGTACCAATAGTTTTGCTCAAGCCCCATCATTTTGCCGGTACCAGGAACGAATTGCCACAGGCCTGCGGCACTACCGTGCGAGTAGGCAAAGGCATCAAATGAGCTTTCTACGACCGGTAAAAGCGCCAGTTCCATGGGTAGACCACGTTCTTCGATTCGTTTGGTAATCATGTACAAAAACGGCTCTGCGCGTTTAGATACAGTGCGAAGGTGGCTTGGGTGCTTTAAATACCAAGTGCGGTAATACGCAACTTTTTTGTTGTCTGGGATGTCCATGTCCAATTGCATAGCGATACGTTGCCATACATCCTCTTGATCCTGAGGAGCAATCACTTTTGGCGTCGGTTTTGCCGTTTCCTTCGCGACAGGTTGCTTTTTAGAGGAATCAGCCTGAGCTTTGTCTTGTTTTACAATTTGCTCAGGGTTATTGGTTTCTTGGGTTGGAGAGTTGGTCGAATCTGGTTGAGCTAATTGACAGCCAGATAGCAGTAACGTCAACGCCAAAGTGTACTTTAAACGCATGGATTAAACCTATTGAGGACCTATTATCGACACTTACCCATTGTTAAGCGAGGTAGCCGTCAGATATTAGGCATCTTCTAACACTAAAGGACGAGGGCAATGCCTCAATTATGCGCTTGGGTATAATGCAATCAGGTTTACATTACCCCAAACACAATAGAAGCGCCGGAGGCGCTTCTATAAAAAATTAAGCTGAAGATAATACTTGTGTCCGATAAAGTTACAAGTAAAAAATGGTTAAAATTCGTTCTTCCATTCACGCAGAGCCGCAAAAACCGAGCATGGATCGCTATTTTCGATGCGGTTCGCGACCGATTTTACTATTTCTGGCTGAGTGGTACGTAGGAATGGGTTAATCCATTTCTCTTTGCGTAGTGTGGTTGGAATCGTTGGAATGTTCTGTGCGCGCAGACGGTTCACATCATCGCGATATTGGCGTAAGTGGTCATTGTCGGGCTCTACAGCAAGGGCAAAGGCGACGTTGCTCGCGGTATATTCATGTGCACAGAAAACTTCGGTCTCTTCTGGTAGTGCCGCAATTTTACTCAGGGATTCGAACATTTGCTCGTGCGTTCCTTCAAACACACGACCACACCCTGCAGAGAACAGCACATCACCACAGAACAGCTTACCGTCACCCACATAGCCAATGTGACCTAACGTGTGACCAGGCAGCCCTAGCACCATAAAGATTTCACCGAATAGCTCAAGCTTATCGCCTTCTTCCATCGCATTGGTTAAGGTTGGGATTGGCTCTGCCTTTGGTCCTACAACCGAAACGTGAGGAAACGCACGAACCAAATCTGGAACGCCGCCGATGTGATCGTTGTGGTGGTGTGTAATTAGGATTGCTTCTAAAGTTAACTCGTTAGCCTGTAGATATGCCAATACTGGTTTTGCATCGCCTGGGTCGACCACGGCACAACGTTTCTGGCTATTTTGTATCAGCCAGATGTAATTATCATTAAATGCAGGTATGCTTTTGATCTGTAACACGATTCGTTCTCCGTCACCCTATTAGCAGGTGGTAAATGAAACCAGCACTCAGCAACAAAACTATCCAGCACCCATCGACTTGGTCAGACATGAACAATGGCCCTTGGGTATATGAGTCAATCCAAACCCGACTTGACGAATGGTGCCCGAAATTGTTCGGCTACCACATGTTAAAATTGGGCGGGTTGAGCTGCGAGTTAACCAGTTGTAATTGTAACATTCAACACCAAGTTAACGTAGATATCCAGAACCCGTTGCATAATGTCATCGCAGATGGTTACGAATTACCCTTTTTAGAGAAAAGCTTTGATGTTGTCCTGCTAGCTCATCAGCTTGACTATGCAAGTGACCCCCACCGACTGTTGCGAGAAGTGGATCGCGTGATGATGGATGACGGTTACCTTATTATTACCGGATTCAATCCGTTCAGCTTCACGGGCGTTGCGAGCTTATTACCTTGGCGTAAAAATAACTTGCCATGGAGTAGTCGTATGTTCACCTCTAACCGCATTAAGGATTGGTTGGGCGTGCTGAACTATCAGGTGATCCATTGCGATCGCTATGCATTGTTTCCAATGATGCGTTATAAAACGTTATGGACGTGGTTAGAAAACAGTTTGGGAGATTGGGCTTCATCAGCAGGAAGCTTGTATTACATCGTTGCTCGTAAGCGAACTTACCCTCTTCAACCTATCAAGCCACATTGGCGTATGAAAAGAAAACTTGCGCCATTGGGAGTCATGAATCGAGAGGGTAATACGGTTAGGAAAGTATCTAACGAGAAATTTAGGTCAGCAGTCTAAGATGGCTGATAACCGGTGTCTTCTTCGGTTGGATTTTCAGCGGCTGTACGTGCAAGTTCATCACAGATTTCATTTTCTCGATGACCTGCATGGCCTTTTACCCAGCGCCAATCGACGTGATGGCGAGCGGTTTCTTTGTCTAGCGCTTGCCACAAGTCGGCATTCTTTACCGGTTTTTTATCTGCGGTTTTCCAACCACGTTTCTTCCAGTTGTGAATCCACTGCGTAATGCCTTGGCGCACATATTGGCTATCGGTGGTTAATGTAACTTGGCAAGGCTCTTTAAGCGTTTGGAGTGCGACCACTGCGGCCAACATTTCCATGCGGTTATTGGTGGTCAGGGTGTAACCTTTAGCGAGGGTCTTTTCCGTTTGCTTGTAACGTAAAACGATGCCGTATCCACCTGGGCCAGGATTTCCTAAACAAGATCCGTCTGTGAAAATCTCAACGTGTTTGGTCATATTTTTGGTACTATTAGCCGAATCATTTAATAAAGCATAGTCTGACACACATAACCTTATGAATACCAGCAGCAATTCTGAACATAATCGTATTGTCGTTCTCGATACCGAAACCACGGGTATGAATTTAGAAGGTGGTCCACACTACATGGGCCATCGCATCGTTGAAATCGGTGCCGTGGAGATCATCAACCGTAAGCTGACTGGTCGTCACTTCCATGTCTACCTCAAGCCGGATCGTGAAATTCAGCCAGAAGCAATAGGCGTTCACGGTATTACCGACGAGTTTTTGGTCGACAAGCCCGACTATGCAAGCGTTCACCAAGAGTTCTTAGACTTCATTAAAGGTGCCGAACTGGTTGCCCACAACGCACCCTTCGATACCGGTTTTATGGATTACGAGTTTGAAATGCTCGATCCAAATATCGGTAAAACGGATGATTATTGTAAGGTGACCGATACCCTTGCCATGGCGAAGAAAATCTTCCCGGGCAAGCGAAACAACCTCGATGTATTGTGTGAACGTTATGGCATTGATAACTCACACCGTACTCTCCACGGGGCATTGCTCGATGCGGAGATTCTAGCCGACGTTTACCTCCTAATGACGGGTGGTCAAACGAGTCTAGAATTCAATGCCAACAAAAAAGAGGGTGAAGCAGAAGGCATTCGTCGCGTAGAAGGAAGAAAAGGGCTAAAGGTTTTGCGTGCAAGTGCCGATGAACTAGATGCACACCAGAAAAGATTAGAGCTGGTGGATAACTGTATCTGGCACTTATAGGAGAAGCTATGTTGAGGGCTTTGTCGATCGCTGTTTTAGCGATCTGGAGTTGTTTTGCGTTTGCTGCGAGCGAGTCCGCCATGTCTTTGTTAGATAACCGCTTTCGAGTTGACCCAAGCATCGAGCAAATCACCTTTTTGGTTTATCGTGAACAAAGCTCTCAGCCAGTTGTATTAGTACGCCCGGATGGTAAAAAGTATTATGCATGGGGTACTTACGATAACGTACGCTGGTATCAGGAGTCCTCTTTAGACATTATTTCTATAGACAGCCCAATGCCAGGTCCATGGCAAGCGGTGGGCAAAGTGACCCCGAAAAATAACATTCGCTTGATTTCACACCTTAAGCTCAGCACGGATGTATTCCCAACCCGTCTTTATAAAAGCGAAGCGCTGAAGTTCACCTCACGTTTAACCTCCGATGGTATGCCGCTGGTACTGCGTGATTTTTTGGATCGCGTTAACCTGCGTGTGACCTTTACCAAATTTGTTGAGAACGAAGATCAACTGATTAAGGAAGCGCGACCAATCCCGATGGTGATTGGTGAGTTCTCCGATGATGGCCGAGGTTTGGATGAAAGAGCCGGCGATGGCGTATTTACGGTTCAGTTACCCATTGATGCAGAGCCGGGCAAATACCGCGCGCGTATCACTTCCGGCAACGGAGTATTTCTACGAGCGCAAGAGCAAGTCGTTCTGGTGTATCCAACGCCAGTTACACGTACTTTTATCCAATCACGCCACCCAGACCAACCTCATCAGCTGGTGGTCAGCGGTGAGCAGGGGATGATCACTCCCGGCTCAATTGCCGTTAACATTGAGCAAGAAGCACCGGATGGTTTCATCAGTTACAGCCAAGGTCAAGTGTCGGCTGACGGCACGAAAACCACGCTTAAAATGGATAACGACCCGGAATTAGGTAAATACGCCTGGAAAGGGGAAATCTTTGCCACCGATTTAGCCACCAAACGTTCACTGGTCTTCCCAATTGAGGAGCAAGGTTTTAGTGTTGTGGATGAAATTAACCTAGAAGTTGCTCGTAAAGCCAAAGAAGCCGAACTGGCAGAACAGCACCGTATTGAGATGGAGAAACGTATCCTCGCCGAGCGCGAAGCGGAACGTAAGCGCAGCATGATCATCATTGCGGTTGGTAACGTCATCGTTTTGATACTGGTGGTATTGCTGTGGGTAGTATGGTCTAAACTGCGAGCAAGGCGTGAATCCATCCCAGAGATGCAATTGGAAGTCCCGAAGAAATAATATTGAAGATTTAGACTGAAAAGCGGAGCTGATGAGCTCCGCTTTTTTGCTTGATATCCAAATCAACTTAGGGAGTGTTTTTCGTACTAAACACCCTAGATAACATCTCTATTTCATCTTGGTTTAATATTGGATGAATGTTATTGTTAGATTTGTTAATTCTTTGTAATTCTTCATTTAAAGCCAGTTTTTGCGTCTTACTTAGCCGAGAAATCTCTTTAAGTAAGAGCTTAAAGTTTTCTTCTGTCATACGATTACGATTACGATTTGTAATAACAGGACCATCAGGTAGTGGTCTGTTGTTTTTTTGGTTACACAGCAATCAATTAGCCAACTGAGTTGCTTTTATTAGGGAACCGAGAAGATAAGTCACCAGCAACTTCTAAATGTAGATTAATTGTTATTGATGCGTAATAGAAGATATATTGCTCCCATTTCACAGTGCAACTGAGTGTAAACATGAGTGATTCTGTGAATTTGTTGTTGGAGTGAGATGGTTATAAATAATTGGGGATACTTTTGAGCCCCCCTGTGCGTACAGAAGTTTGATAACTGGAAGTGAGTCGTCATTCTAGCGAGCTCCAGCGAGACTAAGAATCTGCCATCAACGTACTGGGATGTTTGAGGCTTCATTCAATAGAGCCGCTTGAGAATAAACTCTAAATCACGAAAGCAATCACTCCACTATTCATGCCATTATCTATGTTAAACTCACGCCATCAGCTATATGAATGACTTCTCATTTGTTTACCTGAGGGCAGCAATTGGGCTGCTGTTTATTATTAAAGGCATAAAAATGAGCAAATTAAGTTCAGCTGAACGTAAAGCACGTGACAACGAACGTTTCTCGCAACGCGTGAGTGAACGTCGTGAAAAAGGTGAAGATGTCGTCGCGTACGCATTGGCGAATAAAAAAGCGGTGAAGTTCTTGAGCAAGTCAGAAAAGAAAGTACTGAACGAACGTAAAGCGACGCTTCAAGAAGAACTTAAGCTGAAAGAGCAGGAAGAACTGCGCAGAATTGAACAGTCGTTTATTGTTGAAGAAGATAACAAAGAATAAACGCTTCTCTAGCTAAGACCATGCTCTGTTTTGCTGAGATTCAATACAAAACGGGAGCCTCTGCTCCCGTTTTACGTTCCTATTGATCGTTTAGGCCATTAACCACTTAAGCGACGTGCTCCATCTGTGGGTAAAGCGGCTTTGCGGCCAAGACCTCTGGCTCAAAGTCGTCTACGTTGATAGTGTCAAGGCGATGCTGCTCTGCTTCTCTCAGTAGTTCCGCTTCTTCTTGCGTGATCAAACTTTGGTCAAGACCTTCTTGAGCAACCATATCCAAACGTAGGAATGGACGACGTTTGCCTTGTGCTTTACATACCTTGTCGAACACAGGTTCAGCTTGAAGAATCACAGATAGCGCAAGCTCAATCTTACCCGCAGCGTTGTGCTCTGTTGGTTCTAGGTACTGACCTCGACCAATGCGTGAACGTGTTGCACTTGGCGTTTGTAAAATACGTGCTACTTTGCTGTCTAGCTTATCGTTTGGTGCTTTACGAACGCGACCAAATGGCATGATCAACACGCGCAGTGCTCGGCCAATCACCTTGTTCGGGAAGTTCGCCAGGAACTCATCAATCGCTACTTCTGTCTGCTTCAAGCTGTCTTGCAAGCCCCAATGCACCAGTGGCAAATCTTCGACAGGACGACCATCTTGTTCGAAGCGTTTTAGCGTTGCAGAGCTTAGGTATAGCTGGCTAAGAATATCACCAAGACGTGCAGACAGACGCTCTTTACGCTTCAATGAACCGCCTAGGGCAGCCATAGAGATATCGGATAGCAAGGCAAGGTTGGCGCTGTAGCGGTTCAATTGTTGGTAGTAACGTTTGGTTGCATCCTTGGTTGGTGATGAAGAACCCAGACCGTCACTTAGGCCGAACCAGATGCTTCGTACTAGGTTACTCATGGTAAAGCTCACGTGACCCGCTAGCGCTTTATCGAATTTCTCAACGGCATCGCCTGCGTCTGAGTACGCTGCGTTCATTTCTTCTAGAACATAAGGATGGCAACGGATCGCACCTTGGCCATAAATAATCATTGAACGAGTCAGGATGTTAGCACCTTCTACCGTTACCGCAATCGGGGCACCTTGGTAGCCACGCGCTAGGAAGTTAGAAGGACCCATGCAAACCCCTTTACCACCGACAATATCCATCGCATCGATGATGCTTTGCTGACCACGGTGTGTACAGTGGTACTTCACGATAGCCGAGATAACCGATGGTTTCTCACCTAGGTCGATACCTGCCACGGTGAGGTTACTCGCAGCGTCCATCACGTAGGCGTTACCGCCAAGACGTGCTAATGGCTCTTCAACGCCCTCCATGTGGCCGATAGGCTGTTTGAACTGACGACGAATACGCGAGTAAGCACCCGTTGCCAATGCTGCCGTTTTGATGCCGCCAGTTGAGTTAGAAGGCAGCGTAATACCACGACCGACTGATAGACACTCAACCAGCATACGCCAGCCTTGGCCTGCCATTTTCTCGCCACCGATGATGAAGTCCATCGGTACAAAGATGTCTTTACCGCGTGTTGGACCATTTTGGAATGGCACGTTAAGCGGGAAGTGACGGTTACCTATCTCAACGCCTTTTAGATCCGTTGGGATAAGCGCACAAGTGATACCGAGATCTTCTTGGTCACCTAATAGACCATCTGGGTCACGCAGTTTAAACGCCAGACCAAGTACGGTTGCGACTGGCGCAAGCGTAATGTAGCGCTTGTTCCAAGTTAGGCGCATGCCCAATACTTCTTCGCCTTCCCATTCGCCTTTACATACCACGCCGAAATCTGGAATTGCGCCCGCATCGGAGCCAGCCTCTGGGCTGGTTAGGGCGAAACATGGGATCTCTTTACCTTCGGCGAGGCGAGGTAGGTAGTGATTCTTTTGCTCTTCTGTACCGTAGTGTTGCAGTAGCTCACCAGGGCCTAATGAGTTGGGAACACCAACCGTTGATGACAGAACGCCAGACACACCGGTTAGTTTTTGCAGGACCAAAGATTGCGCATACGCTGAGAATTCTAGGCCACCGTATTTCTTCTTGATGATCATGGCGAAGAATTTGTTGTCTTTCAGGTATTGCCATACTTCTGGTGGCAAATCAGCCAGTTCATGCGTTACTTGGAAGTCACTCACCATGGCACAAACTTCGTTGACGGGACCGTCTAGAAAGGCTTGCTCTTCTTTGCTTAGTTTAGGCGCCTTGATGGCGTGAAGTTTATGCCAATCCGGTTTGCCTTTGAACAGTTCTGCTTCCCACCAGACCGTACCGGCATCTAATGCTTCTTTTTCGGTTTGAGACATGGCAGGCAGCACTTTCTTAAATAGTGCTAGTGCTTTGCGGCTAATAAGGGATTGGCGAATGCCTGAAACGGTGAACACGGCAATCGCAGACACGTAAACTGCCCAGCCTATGAGGCCTACAGAGCCCGCGATGGTCAGCGCTAACATGACGGCAGTAAGCAGGCTAACGGATTTTACGAGCGACATTCTATGGTAAAGCGTAATGCCTAACACAATTGTCAGCGCTACGATTGAGAGCAAGATATCCATATGTTTATTTCCTTTTCAGACTTTATTAATGTTGTACGTCCGCATCCTGGAAAGAGGTCTAACCAGTTCTTGTAAGTGTAATCAAAATATTAAAGAAATGTAAAACACGATATTGGGTAAAAAGTGATCTAGGTAGAGCTAAAATTCTAAAGTTGAGATTTGAATGGTGATTTCATAAGCAGGTTGGCAAGTTTATTACCATGATGAATCCAAATCTGCCGGTTCGCTATCGACACTAATTCTCGTTTGTGGGTAAACTCTGACTAATGAAATGTTCGGTGCGAGGTTCGCATCAGTTCAAATGCCGAGTGGGAATGCCATTTCACCACTGAGGCCGAAATAATAAAGAGAACGTCCTATGTACCAAGATCTGATTAGAAGTGAATTAAACGAAGCTGCTGAAGTCCTGAATAAGTTTTTAAGTGATGATCACAACATCGCACAAATCGAAGCAGCAGCGAAAATGATTGCGGACTCATTTAAGCAAGATGGTAAAGTATTGTCATGCGGTAACGGTGGCTCACACTGTGACTCGATGCACTTCGCTGAAGAGCTAACAGGTCGTTACCGTGAGAACCGCCCAGGTTACGCGGGGATCGCGATTTCAGATCCAAGCCACCTTTCTTGTGTGAGTAATGACTTCGGTTATGATTTCGTATTCTCCCGTTACGTAGAAGCGGTTGGCCGCAAAGGCGATGTGCTATTTGGTCTATCGACGTCTGGCAACTCAGGCAACATCCTAAAAGCGATTGAAGCTGCACAAGCGAAAGGCATGAAGACCATCGCACTAACAGGCAAAGATGGCGGTAAGATGGCTGGTCTTGCAGACATCGAAATTCGCGTACCACACTTTGGATACGCAGACCGTATTCAAGAAGTACACATCAAAATCATTCACATCATCATTCAGTTGATTGAAAAAGAGATGGAATAAAAAGGATGCTAACGTCGAAGGTGCGGTGTTGGCGTGTTTTAAGGTAAGGAGCTCGTTTAACCATGTGTGAATTGCTCGGCATGAGCGCAAATGTTCCAACCGATATTTGTTTCAGTTTTACAGGATTGATGCAGCGCGGTGGCCGTACAGGGCCGCATCGTGATGGTTGGGGGATCACTTTCTATGAGGGAAAGGGGTTTCGCACTTTCAAAGATCCAAACCCAAGTTGTGACTCTAAAATTGCTGAATTAGTGCAGAATTACCCGATCAAAAGTCGTGCGGTGATCAGTCACATCCGCCAAGCGAACCGAGGTGGGGTAAATTTAGAAAACACCCATCCGTTTACTCGAGAACTTTGGGGGCGTTATTGGACGTTTGCACACAATGGCCAACTTACGGATTACCAAGAATTAGATTCTGGCCGGCACCGTCCTGTTGGGCAAACTGACAGTGAAATGGCGTTTTGCTGGCTATTAAAGCAAATGGAAGACAAGTTCCCTGAACCACCTCAGGATATGGAAGCGGTCTTTATCTATGTCGCAAAGTGCTGCGATAAGCTGAAAGAGAAGGGCGTGTTTAACATGCTGCTCAGCGACGGTGAGTTTGTGATGACTTACTGTACCAACCATTTGTATTGGATCACTCGTCGTGCACCATTTGGTAAAGCAGCCCTGTTGGATGAAGATGTAGAAATCAATTTCCAAGAAGAGACGACGCCAAATGATGTGGTTTCTGTGATTGCGACTCAGCCGCTAACTGGCAATGAGACATGGCATCGAATGAAGCCAGGTGAGTACGGTTTATTCCATGTTGGTGAATTGGTATTGAACAATGCTAAGGCACTAGAAGATGTGCCATTTGCTGCACCGAAGCCGGGCAACCAAGCGCCGACGGAGCCATTGGAGTAATGGCTTCTCAAACTGAATAACCGAATAAAGCTCACTTAATCGCGAGCTTTATTTTTATCAGTGTTATATCTAGTGTTGAGCATAACGAATAAAAGGCAGTCCGAGGACTGCCTTTTATTCGTTTGGGATTCAGGCTTACTCTTCTGCGGCGTAGCCGTGTGTGCCGAGTTCGAAGCCATCAAGGTACGCTTTGCCATCTCTCATCGATAGTCTTTCATCGACTAACCACTTAGTGACCATTGGGTAGATGTTGTGCTCTTGAGTTTGCACGCGGGCAGCGAGGGCATCTGCATTATCATCTACAAACACTGGTACTTTTGCTTGCAGTATAACCGGGCCGCCATCGAGTTCTTCTGTCACAAAGTGAACACTGGTGCCGTGCTCTTTATCACCCGCATCAATCGCGCGCTGGTGGGTGTGTAAACCAGGATACTTTGGCAGAAGAGAAGGGTGGATGTTGATCATTTTACCCATATAGTGCGAAACAAACGCGCTGCTCAGAATGCGCATGTAACCTGCGAGAACAATCACGTCCGGTTGGTATTCATCAATTTGCTTCATCAGTTCAGCATCGAAGTCTTCACGCGAGTCGAATGCTTTTGGATCGATAAAGTGACCGTTCACATCAAACTGTTTCGCTCGTTCCAAACCATAAGCATCGGCTTTGTTTGAGAACACGACTGCGACTTGTGCATTTGGCATGTTGTCTTCGCAAGCTTCCAAGATGGCTTGCAGGTTACTGCCGTTACCCGAAATGAGGACCACTATGTTTTTCATGATGTTGAGACTGCCTTGCTATTGTAGGTTTGAAGTGCGTAGCCGCTAAATTACCTACTATTAGAATGGTTTTCGATGTTCCAGATAGCAGAATGAGGACGTGGCGTCCTCATTCATATCTTTATGTAGCGCAACTCACAAGTTATTGGATTTCAACTTGCTCTTCATTGGCTTCAGCTTGAGCGATTTCACCAATCACCCACGCCTTTTCGCCTTCTTCTTTTAGAAGTGCAACGGCTGCGTCTGCTTGGCCTTTAGGTAGTGCAACGACTAGACCAACACCACAGTTGAACGTACGGTACATTTCGTGCGTTTCAACGTTGCCTTTCTCTTGTAGCCATTTGAAGATGATTGGCCATTCCCAGCTGTTACCGTCGATCACGGCTTTTGTGCCTTCAGGCAGTACGCGTGGGATGTTTTCCCAGAAACCACCACCAGTGATGTGAGAGATCGCGTGGATGTCGTGCTTCTCAATCATCTTAAGTGCTGATTTGATGTAAATCTTAGTTGGTTCTAGTAAGTATTCACCAATAGTACGGCCTTCTAGCTCTTCGTTCTTGTCTGCGCCAGACACTTCTAGAATCTTACGGATCAGAGAGTAACCGTTTGAGTGTGGACCGCTTGAGCCAACGGCGATAAGTGCATCGCCAGCAGCTACTTTCGTGCCGTCAATCACGTTTTCTTTTTCTACTACTCCAACACAGAAGCCAGCAACGTCGTAGTCTTCGCCTTCGTACATGCCCGGCATTTCAGCGGTTTCACCACCGATAAGTGCACACCCTGCTTGAACACAGCCATCAGCGATACCAGACACCACGTCTGCCGCTGTGTCTACGTCTAGCTTGCCTGTTGCGTAGTAATCTAGGAAGAACAGTGGCTCAGCACCTTGCACGATTAGGTCGTTGACACACATAGCCACAAGATCGATACCGATAGTGTCGTGCTTGTTCATATCCAGTGCTAGGCGAAGTTTTGTGCCTACACCGTCGGTACCAGAAACCAGTACAGGCTGTTTGTATTTAGTTGGTAATTCGCACAATGCGCCAAAACCGCCGATACCACCCATTACTTCAGGGCGACGAGTACGTTTTACCGCACCCTTAATACGATCTACAAGTGCGTTGCCCGCATCAATATCTACACCAGCGTCTTTATAGCTAAGAGAAGAGTTATTACCACTCACAGTGAAGTCCTCGGGTTGAAGTTGGATATGAAAACGGCGCTATTCTAACAGTGCTTAAATACAGATAGCAAACGTTTGCGTTAGTTTTTTTCTTCAGCGATCTATCCTTATAACACTGAAAAAATAGTGTATAATCTGAAGGTTTATTTAAATATTGCCATAAAAGCCGGAGATGGAAATGAAAGTTGTTGAAGTAAAACACCCTCTAGTAAAACACAAAATTGGTCTAATGCGAGAAGGTGACATCAGCACGAAGCGTTTTCGTGAGTTAGCGACAGAAGTCGGTAGCCTTCTTACTTACGAAGCGACAGCAGACTTTGAAACAGAAAAAGTAACCATTGAAGGTTGGAACGGTCCTGTAGAAGTTGATCAAATCAAGGGCAAGAAAGTAACCGTAGTGCCAATCCTGCGTGCAGGTCTAGGTATGATGGATGGCGTTCTTGAGCACATGCCAAGCGCACGTATCAGTGTTGTAGGTATCTACCGTGATGAAGAAACGCTAGAGCCAGTGCCATACTTTAACAAACTTGCTTCTAACATCGATGAGCGTATTGCTCTCGTTGTTGATCCAATGCTTGCAACGGGCGGTTCTATGATCGCAACTATCGATCTTCTAAAAGAGAAAGGGTGTCAGGCAATCAAAGTACTTGTTCTTGTAGCAGCTCCTGAAGGCATTGAAGCACTAGAAAAAGCACACCCTGACGTTGAGCTGTACACGGCGGCAATCGATGAGAAGCTAAACGACAAAGGTTACATTGTTCCTGGACTTGGTGACGCAGGTGACAAGATCTTCGGTACTAAGTAATTATTACTGAATAGAAAAAACAAAGGCTTGGTTTTCACCAAGCCTTTTTTGTATTTGTTCGTTTCGAATGGAGAGAGCACCGTTTTATGACCAATCACAGTAAGTAATCAGAGTTATCGAGTGTTATAACAAGCTAGAATGATCAGCTATTTACTGCGATTGGTATAATTACAGCGCAGACGAATTACTTCGCGTTCTCTTCTTCCATTTGAGCATTATCGACCACGTGGTTTTCACCTAGGTCGTGTGGCAATACTAGGTTAAGAATAATTGCCACGATACCACATAGACTGATGCCTTGTAGGCTGAAGTCACCGATACCAAATGCCATGCCACCGATACCGAACACAAGTGTCACTGCAACAATCACAAGGTTGCGGGACTTGTGCAGATCAACGTTGTTTTTGATCAGCGTGTTTAGACCCACGGTTGCAATAGAGCCGAACAGCAGAATCATGATGCCGCCCATTACAGGCACAGGGATCGTTTGCAGCATTGCGCCTAACTTCCCTACAAAAGCAAGCACGATTGCCGTGATCGCTGCCCACGTCATGATCGCAGGGTTGAATGCTTTGGTTAGCATTACTGCACCCGTTACTTCACTGTAAGTTGTGTTTGGTGGCGCACCAACCATAGAAGCGGCAATAGTCGCAACCCCGTCACCTGCAATTGTGCGATGCAGGCCTGGTTTCTTCAGGTAGTTTTTACCCGTTACGTTTGAGATAGCCAACATGTCGCCAACGTGCTCAACCGCTGGTGCGATAGCCACTGGGATCATGAACAAGATAGCGTTGATGTTGAACTCTGGTGCTGTGAAATTAGGCATTGCTAGCCATGCAGCTTGAGCGACAGGAGTAAAATCCACTACGCCGTACATGAGTGATACAGCGTAACCCGCTAAGATGCCGCCCACAATAGGAACCAGCTTAAGGAAGCCTTTTGCAAATACACTCAGCGTGATGGTTGTTAGGAGTGAGATGGCTGAAATCATAATGGCAGCATCACCATTCACAAGTTGAATCGCACCGTCACCAGATTTACCTACAGCCATGTTGACTGCCGTAGGCGCTAAGCCTAGGCCGATAACCATGATCACAGGGCCTACAACGACAGGTGGTAGGATTTTGTGAATAAAGCCTACACCGCGCACTTTAATCATTGCGCCAAGGCCAACGTAAACCAGACCTGCAGTCATTAAGCCGCCCATCGTCGCACCAATACCCCAAGTTTGGATACCGAACATGATTGGAGCAATAAAAGCAAAAGAAGATGCTAGAAAAATTGGAACTGAACGTTTTGTAATCAGTTGGAAAAGAAGAGTACCGACACCAGCGCCAAAAAGAGCAACGTTTGGATCAAGGCCAGTAAGAAGTGGCACTAGTACGAGAGCACCAAAAGCGACAAAGAGCATTTGAGCGCCTTGTAACGCATTATTCATAATAATTCCCTATTCAAAGATACGCAGACAAATCCGGCGAATATTAGCATTCTGCAAACGTTTGCAGTATTGCCTAGATCAAACTTTTGTATGGAGTGATAAGAAAGATGAATGTTTTGTTGCCTCAATGGGCGTCAACTTGGTCGGATCCGGATAATTCACTCCGTACTTTTCTTGCTCAGAAATTGATAGTTGCTTATCATGCGGGTTCTTGTTTAGAGGATTATGAAAACTATGCGCTATTTAGCTCTCTTACTGATAGGTTGGTTGTCCCTGCCTGCTTACGCTCTTACTCAGGTAGATGTCTACCGCGCAGAAGTCGTGATAGACAGTAATCAGAAAGATGGTGAGTCTTTAGCTCGTCAACAAGGTATGCAAGATGTAATAGTACGCGCGACAGGCACTGACGCTTCTCTTAGCAATCCAGTCATTCAGAAGGCGCTTGGTTCCAGCTCTCGCTATATTTCTCAACTTGGTTACGGTCAGGTTGACGGTCAAAACGGTCTGAAAATGCTATTTAATAGCGGGCAGATCCGTTCATTATTGACCCAAGCACAGCTGCCATTTTGGTCACCAAACCGTGCTAACATTTTGGTGTGGTTGGTCGAAGAGCAAGGCTACGATCGTGCAATTACTTGGGAGCACTCTGATTCTCAGAGTGTTGTGGCACTACGTAATGCTGCCCAAGTGCGTGGTTTACCCCTTACTATCCCAGTGGGTGACTTTGACGACGTTACGGGGGTGAATGTCTCTGATATTTGGGGTGGGTTTATTGATCCTATCCGTCAAGCGAGCGTTCGTTATCCTGCTGATGCCGTGCTAATTGTACGAGTACAAGGGGACAAGATTCGTTGGACACTTTACGATCAATCACCAGTGCAACTGTCTGAATCGCAACCCACTCCACGTAGCGGTTCTACGTCGGGCAGCGGTGCTATCGCAGCAATGGTTGGTGACATCGCAGATTACTACGCGAAGAAGAGTGCGGTGGTCGTGTCGAGCAAATCTTCAGAATCGATTGACGTGAAAGTACTTAATATTGCTTCAGCGGTGGATTTTTTCGGTTTAGAGAAAGCGTTAACTAAGCTAAATTCTGTGGCAGGCACAGAAATCAAACGTGTACAAGGTAATGAGGTGACATTGACGATCCATCTGCTTGCGTCACAACAAGCGTTTGAGCAAGAAGCATCTTCGATTTCGCAACTGATGGTATTTGAAGATCCGTTAGGTGGTTTCTATGAACAGGCTGTTCCTGTTCAGCTTCCTGTCGAGTCTGTGGAGCCAATACAATTGCCAATTGAAACGTCGGCAGATAAGGTAGCGAGTGTGGTTGAACAAGGTGCGGCTGCTGAAGACGTACAACTTTCAGTACCTGCTCAACCTATCAATATTGAGTCAGTGCCAGAACAATACGATCTGATTTACCAATGGAAAGCACTTGTTCGTTCTAAAGTCACACCAGAACCAGAGTCAGAACTTGCCCCAACACTTGAGACAGATACTGTGTCAAACCTCGGTTGAGGTCTACCCTGAATAAAAAAGAGTCGCAGCGAGCGACTCTTTTTTTGTGTGGAATTTGGCTCAGGTTATAGCAATCACAGTAAATATCCTCAGCTCGGGATAATCTAAGCCACTCAGCACAGCGCTTTTAGCGCCTAACGTCGTTAAAATGACCGCAATAGGACTAGCTATTGACTTGCTATTTTGCCTCGTTATCGAGCATCTACCAAACTAGAATGAACCAATATTTATTACGATTGGCACTATTTATTAAATTTGGCCTTTTCGTCTTTTTCTACTTGAGACAGGCGTTTGAGCCTCAAACCTAACTCTTTTCCGCGTGCACGAGCAAACAGTATATTACCAACGAAGCCAAGCGACGTGAGCACGAGTTCAACCACGGCCAGCCAACGCTCACCATCATCGACGTAAAGAATGGTCAATGCATGGAGGAAGTAGAGCATTAATACAAAATTTGCCCAAGCATGGGTGTAAGGTTTACCCGCTAAAATACCCGGAAGAGGCAGCAATAAAGGAATACACCAAGCGACGGCTAAGGTTGTGCTGCTTAAGTGCGGATGAGGAGAGAGCGCAAGTTGCCAAATGGCGACCCAAGCTAACAGCGCTAGGTTACTAACTAGAGCCATGTAGCGATAGGCTTGAGTTTGTTTACTAAGAGGTGGTTGGTCGATAGAGTCAGTCATCGATTTACTTATCCTTGATCTTACTGGCGGCCAGTCAGCTTTTGTGCTGTGGTCGCCAGTCGTTTTCCTAATTGTTGTGCAAGGCGAATCTCTTCTGCCGTCAGGCTGGGGTCTTGTCCTACGCTGCTTGCGCCATAAGGTGTCCCACCGGATTGCGTTGAATGCAGATCTGGCTGTGAATAGGGAATGCCTAATACCATCATGCCGTGATGCAGCAGCGGGGTCATCATGCTTTGTTGCGTTGTTTCTTGGCCGCCGTGCATTGAGGATGATGAGGTAAACACACAAGCCGGTTTGTCGATTAGGTCACCATTTACCCACAGGGGGGTGGTTTGATCCCAAAAATGTTTTAACGGCGCCGCCATGTTGCCAAACCAAACTGGGCTACCAAGTGCAAGGCCGTCGCACTTTTTCAATTCGTCTAGAGTAACAATTGGGTCTGAAGGGGAGTGTGAGTGAGGTGACAATTCTTCAACGGTACGCAAAATAGCTTCGCAATGAGGAGTCGATTCGACTCCTCGTGCTATCTGTCTTGCCAGCTGTTTTGTTGAGCCGTGGCGGCTAAAGTACAAAATGAGGATCTGGCAATCCATTTATAGGATATCCAACACTTGCTCAGGTGGGCGGCCAATTTTTGCTTTGCCGTTAGCCACCACAACAGGACGCTCAAACAATTTTGGGTTTTGTGCCATTGCTTCGAACAGTTGCGCATCCGTTACTGACGCTTCACCAAGTGCAAGTTCTTTGTAGATGTCTTCTTTGGTACGCATCATATCGCGCACTGAAGAGAAACCGAGTTGCGCGTAAAGTACTTTTAGTTGCTCAACATTCAGCGGCGTATCAAGGTATTTAACCACTTCCGGTGTAACACCATTCTGTTCTAGTAGTTCAAGGGTTTGACGGCTCTTTGAGCAACGAGGATTGTGATAAATCACGACTGACATGGTTTTCTCCATTTCGTTATTGTAATGCCATGAATCGATCTCTTTGGATCATTAGTTGGTCGATACGAGCATCGTATCGAGCTTGTTCTAAGCTGCCCAGTTCGGCAATTTTACTTGCTTCACTATAATATTGAATTGCTTTATTCCAGTTTGCTTGCAATGCCAAAATTTCAGCACGTGCAGCTAGCTCTTCATCATTGTGTCCTAACGCTTGGTTACTTTTCGATAATAAGAACCAACCGTTAGTGTCTTCAGGGTTATCGTGGGTATAACGTTGCAGAACGCGAATAGCCTTTTCATTCTTATTGGCTTCAATGAGTGCATTCGCGTAGTTGATGGTAAGAACCGCATTTTGCGGGTTACGCTTGAGCGCTTTATTTAGCATGTCTAACGCTTTTTGTGGCTGTTTCTTCTCGATGTATAGATCGCTCATGGCATCAAGATAGAACGGGTTGCCGGGATCGTGCTTTAGCAGTTTATTCAATATGGGTTCTGCTTGATCGAGACGTTTATTATCGAGATGAACCAGTGCGCGTCCATAGTCAAACGATGGCATGATCTCTGACGAGGCTTTTTTTTGGGTACGCTCAAACCACCCCAAAGCGGCTTGACCATCTATGTTGGCATAACGGGCAACAATGCGAGCTCGGGTTAGGTGATAATCAATCGAAGGAATGACCCGCATCGGAGGGTAAGCTTGAGCGCGCTGTCGGGTATCGGTAATCCGGTCCTCTGGCAGAGGGTGCGTCAGCAACATCGGTGGTGGTTTGCTTGCATAGCGGTATTGGTCGGCTAGGCGTCCAAAAAAGCGTGGCATGGCTTGCGCCTCAAAACCCGCTTTTGCGAGTGTTGCAATACCAAAGCGATCGGCTTCTTTTTCGTTTGAACGAGTGTAGTTAATTTGGCTCTGCATGTTGCCCGCCGTGGTGGCGGTAATGGCGGCCATGCCTGCTTGTGGTGAGGCAATGGAAAGTAACAGAGCGCCTGCCAAAGCTGCCATTGTTGCTGGAGAGCGGCGAGCCTGTTCTTCCATGCTTCGCGCTAGGTGTCTCTGTGTCACGTGTGCGATTTCGTGGGCAACCACGGAGGCGAGTTCGCTTTCAGTGCGAGCATGCAGGAATAGACCTGAGTGCAGCGCAACATAACCACCAAAGAAGGCAAATGCGTTAATATTTCTGTCACGGATCATGAAGAAATGGAATGGCGTTTTTACGTCATTCGCATTGGCGACCAAACGGTGACCGAGAGAATCAATATACGCATTGATCACTGGATCGTTAACAATAGGACTGCTGGCTCTGAGCATACGCATATAGGCATCGCCGTAGAGCAACTCTTGGTCTATTGTCAAAGTGCTACCTGCAGCCGTGCCAATATCAGGAAGCTCTAGAGTATTAGCATAAGTTGTTGGGGTGCTAAGTGCAGCAGCAAGGCAGATACAAACTAGCGAGCGAGTGCGTTTTAACATACGGTGCAAAGGTTCTCCAAAATACCGAAGCACGGGGAGAAGAGAGCGCCTCTTCCTTCCATTATCATGCTTTATGATCATCCCAATGAGATGAATATGCTAGCAATAAGACCAACAATAAACGAATTGGTTTCGTAAATAGTGATACCAAAGGTTTTGAATTATGACCTGTAAAGCGTTATTTCTGTACTTAAATCGTACGAGAAACGCTAGCACCAACTCAAAAAGCCGTTACAATACCACCCTATCATAAGTGCAGAGCAATACAATGGAATCCATGTTACTTGATTTGCGCGAGCAACGCTGCCCAATGGCACTGTTACTTGCTAAACGTCACGCTGCTGATGTGTTTCAGGGAGAAACTCAGCAGTATCAACAGCTTGTTATTCAAGTCGTGGACAGCAGCTCTAAACGAGACATTGTGAAGTATTTGTCTACTCAAGGGTATATCGTAGATTGTCAATCTACATTGGAACACTTTACTCTGACTGTATTGAATAAGGAATCATCATAAGATGCTAGAGATGGTAAGTCGTTGGTATAAGCGACGCTTTTCAGACCCACACGCAGTGAGCCTCGTTGCGATCTTGCTGTTCGGCTTTATCACTATTTACTTCTTTGGCCATTTGATTGCACCATTATTGGTTGCGATCGTACTGGCGTACTTACTGGAATGGCCTGTGGCTCAAATGTTCCGTTTAGGCGTTCCTCGTACTTTCTCTGTGATTACCGTTATTCTGATTTTCATCGGCTTGATGCTGATAGCCGTGTTTGGATTAGTACCAACTATCTGGACTCAGGTGGGCAACTTAATCAACGATATTCCGAATATGTATTCAGGGTTGCAAAAATACATCGCAACCTTGCCACAGCGTTACCCTGAATTGGCGAACCTGCAGATTGTAGAAACGGTCGTTACCAATGCGAAAAACCAGGCGATAGGCTTGGGTGAAAGTGTCGTAAAAGGCTCGCTGGCATCGCTGGTGAGTTTGGCAACGCTGGCGGTTTACTTAATTCTAGTGCCTTTATTGGTATTTTTCTTACTCAAAGACAAAGAAGAAATGCTCAGTATGGCAAGCGGCATTCTGCCGAAAAACCGGAAACTAGCAAATAAAGTGTGGCACGAGATGAATGAGCAAATCTCGAATTACATTCGCGGTAAGGTGCTAGAGATTCTTATCGTTGGTGGTGTGAGTTACGTGACGTTTGCAGTGCTCGATCTGCGTTATTCAGCGTTGCTTGCCGTTGCTGTCGGTTTGTCTGTTCTTATTCCATACATTGGTGCGGCAGCGGTTACAGTACCTGTCGCGATTGTGGGTTTATTTCAATGGGGCCTATCACCACAGTTCTACTGGCTGCTGGTGGCTTACGGGATCATTCAGGCACTAGATGGTAACGTGTTGGTTCCGGTGTTGTTCTCTGAAGCGGTAAACCTTCACCCTGTGGCGATTATCGTTGCGGTATTGGTGTTTGGTGGGTTATGGGGATTTTGGGGCGTCTTTTTCGCTATCCCACTAGCAACGTTGGTGAAAGCCGTATGGAATGCACTACCTAGTTCGGAAGAGAGTAAACCGATACAAGAGTGATCTGCATAACCGCCCCAATAAAAAGCCCAGCGATTGCTGGGCTTTTTTGATGTTTGTATAAGATGATGGTTACGCGTTTTCTTTCAGGTAGCTCACAACCACGTCGTGATGGTCTTTAGTTTTGAACTTGTTGAACACGTGCTCAATTACACCTTCTTCGTTGATCAGGAAGCTGATGCGGTGAAGGCCGTCGTAGACTTTACCCATAAATTTCTTCTCGCCCCACACGCCGAATTGCTCCGCTACCGTGTGGTCTTCGTCGGAAAGTAGGGTGAAGTTAAGTTCATCACGCTCAATGAATTTACCAAGACGTTTTACTGGATCGATACTGACGCCCAATACCACAACGTTGTGGGCATCGAGTTCTGCTTTAACGTCACGAAGACCTTTTGCTTGAGTTGTACAGCCCGGCGTCATCGCTTTCGGGTAGAAGTAAAACAGGACTTTTTTACCTTTAAAATCACTGAGAGATACGGTATTGCCATCTTGGTCGAGCAAAGAGAAGGCTGGTGCTGGCGTGCCTGCTGTCAGCGTGTTCATTATTATTTCCTTTATTTATTGTGTGTTTTTAATGAAATTGAGTGAACCTTGTACATTGAGTGACTGGCAAAGTTCATCGAAATCCTCTTGTAATTGCATGAGGTTGCAATCTGCGCTGACAGAAGCAGTAATCGCAATGTGGAATTGATCCGCATCGAGCTGAACTTTTGATTTACTGATGGTTTGTGCGCTGAGGGAGTCGAGGCCAATCTGTTTATCGGCAAAAAATTGGGTGAACTTCTCGGTTAACCCCATGCGATCCTCTGACTCAATGAAGACTTCAATGGTGTAGCTATTATCGATTAACTCGTGCGTAGAGGTTCGCTTCATTATTGTGATCAAGTCATGTTCTTGCCCAAGCAGTGGCAATTGAGTTTCGACTCGAGTGACGTTACTTGCATTACCAGTGAGTAACATGATTAGGGTAAATTCATTCCCAAAGATAGCAATACGGCTATCGATAATATTACAGCCAGCTTGTGTGACGAGCTTAACCACTTGGTTACAAATGCCCGGACGATCCGTTCCAACCGCTGTAATTACCAGATGTTGCTTCATAAATCAGCTTCTTGTCCTTTTTTCGATAGACAGATGTTAGCACAGATATCGTCGAGAAATATCGAGTCAGTTCTTTTTTTAAGCTAGTGGAAATACTCGGTTGATGAAATGGGTATCTTGGTTGTAAGGCGGGGAAACAAATTCACTCGACGCTGACTTAGACAAGATAGTGAGAGAGTATATTCCGCGCCTTATTGTACTAGGGAAGTAAAGTGATAATGTGGCTTTCCTAGTGACGGCACGATTATCAGAGTTGCTGCGAATCAAACCAAATTGAGTAATTAAGTTGCTAGACCTCTAACAACTGATAATTATTCATTCATTTGTACTTTGTAAGCGAGCGTTCGCTCTTGTGTTTTTCAATCGCATTACAGTACCATGCATAAAGAGTAAAATGAGGGAGATAAACATGTTTTCAGGAAGTATCGTAGCGCTGATTACACCATTTAAGCCAGATGGTGAGGTGGACCTCGAAGGTCTACAAAAGCTGGTTGAATACCATATTGAAGCAGGTACAGACGGTATTGTGGCAGTTGGCACGACTGGTGAGTCTGCGACCCTGACCGTTGAAGAGCATGTAAAGGTCGTTAATAAAATCGTTGAATTTACCGGCGGTCGTATCCCAGTGATTGCGGGTACGGGGGCAAATGCAACCCACGAAGCAGTGACATTTAGCAAATTACTTGCAGATTCTGGTATCGCTGGTTATCTGAGTGTGACGCCTTACTACAACAAGCCAACACAAGAAGGTTTGTTCCAACACTACAAAGCAATTGCAGAAGCGAGTGATGTACCTCTCATTTTGTACAATGTACCAGGCCGTACAGCCGTTGATCTGTTGCCAGAGACAGTGGCACGCTTGTCAAAGCTTGATAATATTGTGGCGCTTAAAGATGCAACGGGTGATTTGAGCCGAGTTGCACTTCATCGTGAACTTTGTGGCGAAGATTTTATCTTACTAAGTGGCGATGATGCGAGTTGCCTAGAGTTTGTTAAACTTGGCGGCCATGGCGTTATCTCGGTGACCAATAATATCGCAGCGAAAGATATGGCTGATATGTTCCATTTGGCAAGTGAAGGTAAGTACGAAGAAGCAGAAATCATAAATCAACGTTTGATGACTCTGCACAAAAATTTATTCGTAGAATCAAGCCCTATACCTGTAAAATGGGCGGCTCAAAAACTTGGTTTGATTGAAGATGGTGGTCTGCGCCTTCCTTTGACCCCTCTTTCTGAAAAAGCGCAGCTGATCGTGGAACAGGCGCTAACAGACGCCGGTATTTATTAAGATTGAGTGACTAGGATTGAAGTTCATGCTGAGGGTAATAAGCCCTCAGTGTTTTAGGAGTATAAATGAAGCTTTCAAGCCAGTTAGTGTTAAGCTCACTAGCTGTATTCGTATTGACTGCCTGCTCAGGTGGTGCCAACCAACGTCGTCAAGCAAAGGATGATTTCGAGTATCTGAACACCCCAGCTTTGGATGAGTGGAGTGTACCAGTAGATGCGCAACCGCAGTTCTACCCAAATTATCAGATCCCTCAAGGGAATTATGTGGGTGGTGTTGGTAAATCGGTTGATATTCGTCCTCCACAGCAAGTGTTAGAGTTGATCCCAGGAGCTCGTCTTGAGCGCAGTGATAATGGTGAGGTAACACTTTGGCTGCTGCGAAAAGACGAGTTAGATAAAGTGTGGCAAACCGTGCAAGATATGGTTGCCGAAAATAAGATCCCGGTTGAAAACCAAACAGATTTTCGCATTGAGACGGGGTGGGTGACGTGGAACTCTCCGGATGAAGATGTGGAAATTGGTAGCCGATACGAAATCACGCGAGCAGATGCGGCGAATGGTCGCCATGGTTTTAAAGTCAGCTTGATTGACTGGCGTGAGGGTAACCAAGAGAAAGAAGTAACACATACTAACCGTGAGCGTTACAACGTGTTTATGACGAACTTGGTAACGGCGCGTTACGATCAGCACGTTCGTGAAGAGGCACAACGTAAAGCTCAAGAACTTGTTAAGCACATTCCAATTACCATGGGTAAAGATCGCAGCGGTCTGCCAGTGATTATTGCTCGTGCGCAATACAATGTATTATGGCAGCGTGTGCCTGATATTTTGCCGAAGCTTGGTTTTGATATTGAAGAGCGCAGCCAGTCACAAGGTACGGTTACGGCTCGATATGCTTCGCCAGATGATGAGTTCTGGAATGAAATTGGTGTTAAACCGATTGATTTAAGCCCGGGTAAATACATCTTCCTACTTGGTGATTTAGGTAACCGAACTTCAATCAACATTACGGATTCTTCTGGTAAGCCAGTAGAGGCAGAGTTCTTGAAGTCACTAACACCAGTATTGGCAGCGGTTGTGGAAGAGTGATCGAGTCGTTTTAACAGCAACAAACGGCTAGAAATATTGATATAAAAGGGACCAACCGGTCCTTTTTAATTATTCAACTTGGTGGAATTATACCTAAGTAACCTCAAAGTGCTTGGTTCAGCGAGAATGACTTGGCTTACTCAACGGCATTAACGAGATTTTTCCTTTTTCTCGTCTGTTTGGTCATCGTGACCATAGCGTTCTTTATCGAGCTTATTCAGTTTGTCTAAGTCGTTTTTTCGACTTTTGTCCATTTGACCTAACTTCATGTTCGCGGTGTATTTCAGCGCGGCAATATTACCAAAGACCACACTCAACACCACGATGATGATCACCCAAGGGTTGGTAAGCAGTTCTAACATAGTGCCTCCGACGATGTGATATTGTGAATAAATCGAGCTATGATCTTATCCAAATTATTCATGATGACTTCAATCCCTGCAATGGGGTCGATCTGATTCTGCTGGATTAACTGATTTTTCAGTAGATCTGACGTCATACCTGTTAAGCATTGCTGTGCTACTGTTTTATGGCTGATGTGCCAAGGCTCAATAGCGACGCCCCCCAAATCTTGCTGGTAGGGGAAGAAGAAGCCAAACCGCTCTAGATTTGCTGCTAACCATTGATAAAAAGTGAGCTGGTGGCCTTCCAAGAACTCCCAGGGTTCCAGTTGTAACGTGGTGTTTGGTGGCAACAAGTTACGAGCATAAACATCAAAATCACAGCCCCAATGATGTCGGCTGCCACCGGGTAGGGCAGACCAGCGAAGAATTGCCATCAGCTTTTCTTCATCACTGAGTTCCGCCTTGTTTAAAGGCTGGGAATTGGAATCTAGGATCGTTAACTCACCAGCAAACTTACCGTTCCAGATGCTTTTTTGACGGTTGAAGTCGCGAAAGCCGCTGGCAATTTCCATCTTAAAACCGGCTTTGGTTGCAGCTTCAATCATTTTGAGCAAATCATCCACTACTTCTGGGTGCAGCAAAAATGCCTTTTGGCCCACCAGTATGGATGTAAGGTGAGAATCTGTTGTTCCGGTAAGTTGCGCTGGTGTCATGGTGTTCTCGTTAATTGTGTCACTTCATTGCTTAGCTACTTTGCGAGCAAGTGCTTGAGCGTTTTCTCATACATGTCAGTCAACTTCTCTAGATCGTCAACTCTCACGCACTCGTTCACTTTGTGAATCGTGGCATTCACGGGACCAAGTTCAACGACTTGGCCGCCCATGCGCGCGATAAAACGACCGTCCGAAGTGCCGCCAGTGGTGAGCAGTGCTGGTTTGGTGTAGTTCACTTCATCGACGGCGGCAACCACCGCATCAAGTAGTGCGCCAGTGTCGGTTAGGAACGGGTCGCCATTGAATGTCCATTTTAGATCGTAGTTCAAGTCATGTTTGTTCAAGGTTTCAGTCACGCGTTGAACAATCACTTCGTTGTTCAGTTCGGTGCTAAAGCGTAGGTTGAACTGAACGTTAAACTCACCTGGGATCACGTTAGATGCGCCCGTACCAGCCGAAACGTTCGGGATCTGGAAGCTTGTTGGTGGGAAGTAATCATTACCTTGATCCCACTCTGTTGTCGCGAGTTCATGAATTGCCATCAGAGATTGGTGAACAGGGTTGTTTGCTAGGTGAGGGTAGGCTACGTGGCCTTGTGTTCCATTGACAGTAAGATCGCCAGTGATAGACCCTCGGCGACCATTTTTTACCACATCACCCACGATTTCTGTACTAGAAGGTTCGCCAACGATACACATGTCGATGTTCTCACCACGTTCCATCAGAGTTTCAACCACTCGAACCGTACCGTTGATGAAAGGGCCTTCTTCATCTGATGTGATCAAAAAACCGATAGAGCCCTTGTGGTCTGGGTTTTCTGTTATAAAGCGTTCCACAGCCACAACCATGCAAGCCAATGAGCCTTTCATGTCTGCTGCGCCGCGCCCATGAAGGTAACCATCGATAATGGTTGGTTCGAATGGCGGTGTACCCCACTGTTCTAATTTGCCCGCAGGGACTACGTCAGTGTGGCCTGCGAAAGCGAACAATGGTGCTTCTGTACCACGGCGAGCCCAGAAGTTTGTGGTGTCTTCGAATACCATGACCTCGATTTCAAAACCAAGCGCTTTTAGGCGTTCGATCATTACATCCTGACAGCCTGCATCTTCAGGCGTTACGGACTGGCGGCTGATCAGGTCTTTAGCAAGTGCCAATACTGGACTGTCTGTCATCCTTGAGTATTCCTTACATTAAGAGTTAAAAATGGTCGCGTATTGGTCTGCTTTGAAACCGATATGGAGTTGGTCTGCCACTTTCAAGATAGGGCGCTTAATCATTGCTGGGTTTTCTACCAAAAGCGCAATTGCGTTTTCTTGGTTAAGTGTATTTTTTTGTTCTTGAGTCAGTTGACGGTAAGTTGTGCCACGTTTGTTTAGAACTTGTTCCCAACCTAAAGTGTTGCAGAACGCCGTCACCATTGCGGCATCGACACCTTGTTTGCGGTAGTCGTGAAAATCAAATGCTAGATCTTGTGCTTCTAGCCATTTTTTGGCTTTTTTAATCGTGTCGCAGTTTGGGATGCCGAACATGGTGATCGTCATATTATTTCCTTTCTCTGAATTCTTCATACATAGATGGCTGTTATGTGTCGCCACTTTTGCATGATTTTGGGCTGTTGCAGCATCCTACCAAGAAGCAACCAAACAGACAAAATCAAGCGGTGAATAATGCTGTCTTATATAGTGCAGAATGAATAGATTTTGTTCAAACCCTCGTCGTTAAGCAAGGTGTCGAATAAAAATGCGGCTTTAAAGGGGATGGAAAAGTCGAGTTATTGATCAAACGCAACATCTCCCTGAGCAAAAAGGAAATAATGAATCGGCACAATTTTAGGAGGTTTAAATGGAATTGAGTCCTGTTTTTGCAAGGCGGCTATATTTGGCCTTGTTGGTGGAAAACCTAGAAAGACCAAATGTACCAAAATTGATCGAAAGAACGGGGTGGCCTCGTCGTACTATTCAAGATGTACTCAAGGCATTACCGGGGATCGGCATCGAACTTATCTTCGTTCAAGATGGCCGACGTCATAATGATGGCTATTACCAGCTTTCAGATTGGGGGCCTTTTGATAGTCAATGGGTTCTTGAGCGGGAAGGTGATATCGCTAGCAGTCTTGGATTTCGTGCGTAAGCCAGCAATTGCTGGCTTTTTTACTTTTTAGATAGGTTTATTGGCAGCGGTAGGCGGTGCCTAGCACGCTAAATGAAGTGACAAAATCTTGCGGTGAGAGCATAAACACAGTATCGGCTTGAATGGATGCCGCATTGTTTTTCAAATCGTTCATCGCACCTTGCATCATGGCGTCATTGGTAAAAAATAGGTAGCTGTACCAATGACCCTCACTGCCAGTGATCTCGCCTAAATACTCGCATTGTTTAGGATTAAACTGGCTGTCGATGCGAATCTCAACGTCTTGGCTTTGCTCATAAGGTTGGTTTTTTGGGGTGCTGCAGCCAAGAAGCGTTAAAATGATACCCCCAATCATAACAGTACGAAACACATTATCTCCCTATCAAGATGTAAGTTGCGAAACCAATCCAACTCAGAACCAACAGAGCCCAAGGTAACACGGAGGGTTTGTCTTGTGGCATATTGGTAACCACTTCCTCTTGCGCTGTTACCTGTTCACGTCGACGCTGCTTCTCTTTCTGCTGCATCTTCTTTGCTCTGTCGGCTTGTCGATTGCGTTCTTTTTGTTGTTTTTTGTAAAGTGCGATGCCCTTCTCAATACCCTGTGCGATCAGTTTGGTCTGTTCTTTGGTTTGACCTGGCTTTTGCGTCGCCTTAGCCACTTTCATCGCTTCGGCTTGCGTTTCTTGGGAAGGGGCTGGCGCTGCTGTATTTCTCTTTTTCATGGCTTTTTCTACGTCACTTGTCATTTGAAGTCAGTTTACCTGCCAAATAGGATGAAATGAACTTTCGTTCTCGAAATTGGAATGTTGAAGTTCTAAGCCGATCGGTTAAAGTGACGCTTTTCCGAAAGCAAAGAAGACAATATTGTGCGTTACTCATTTGATCAATACGATGCTCATGGATTTTTGAAAGCGCCAATTCTGTTATGGCTGGGTTGGATGTTCCTAGCGCGCTCTTGGGTGGTGTTTGCCTTGGCAGGAGTGAGCAGAGATAGTGGTAGCAAAATATTAGCGATTGTTTACCCTGACTCTAATACGTTATATCTCGGGCTATTGATGGGTATTCCTAGCTTGTTATTGATGTGGTTGATGGGTTTGCGCTATCCAGACCGAGGTTGGGTGAATCAAATTACACAACATGGTCGTGCTATGACTTTGATCTTGTGCGGTATTCAATTGGCTCAGACCATGTATCATGTCTACCTCGAACACGGTGTATTTAATTGGGCGAATGCGCTCACGATTACCTTGTTAACTTGGTTTGTGATCTATCTACTAAATGGAAGATGGGTGAAAGACTGCTTCTATGTGCCACAATTTGAGCACAATGAAGGACAGCCATCAAAAAATTAAGAACAAAAATTTCCCGTACGGGGCAATAAAGAGGATATCTCAATGCCACAAGCTCAAACGGCGATTGTGCCTGAAGCAGGACCATTTGCACTTTACACTCAGTTAAAGGTGAACCAAAACCGTGAAAATGTTTTGGCAAAACTAAAAGCGCTACCTGAGTTAGTCAACGAGCTCAATGCGAATCAACCAGGTGCAGATCTAACGATTTCTATCGCATTCACTAAGGCTTTCTGGCAGCACCTAAACATGCAAATGCCAGACGAGTTGATTGATTTCCGTCAGTTAGGAGAAGGCGACATCATCGCACCAGCCACAGACGTCGATGTTCTGATCCACTGTCACTCCACACGTCACGACTTGCACTTCTACGTTCTGCGTAAGTTCCTAGTTGATACTGCCGAAGACGTAACCGTTGTTGATGAGACATACGGCTACCGTTACCTAGATGCTCGTGACATGACAGACTTTATCGACGGAACAGAAAACCCGAAAGGCGACGCTCGTGCAGATGTTGCCTTGATCAAAGATGGCGCGTTCGCTGGCGGTAGTTACGTGATGGTGCAGCGCTTTGAACACAATCTTCCAGCATGGAACCGTCTGAGTGTCTCTGCTCAAGAGAAAGTGATTGGTCGTACTAAACCAGATTCTGTTGAACTAGAAGACGTACCAGCGGCATCACACGTTGGTCGTGTAGACATTAAAGAAGAAGGCAAGGGCCTTAAGATTGTTCGTCACAGCTTGCCATACGGTACCGCGACTGGCGCACATGGTCTTCTGTTCATCTCTTACTGCAACACTATCCACAACATCAAAGTGATGCTTGAAAGCATGTACGGTGTGACGGATGGTAAGACTGACCAACTGCTTCGTTTTACTAAAGCGGTAACAGGTGCTTACTTCTTCGCTCCTTCACAAGTAATGCTAGCGGAATTGGCAGTTAAGTAATACTCTTCAACGCTTTTCAAGCCCTCCATCTCGGAGGGCTTTTGTTTTCCATTTTTCTTTGTTCTATTTACTTTTAAAAAATCACTAAACCTTTGCTGAATGTGGTCGATAAACATACAAAGCCTTAATTTTGGACCCTTTATTCGTGGCGATCACTGTTAATACCAATGTGGCAGCGCTTGTCGCACAGCGTCATTTGACCAGTGCAACGGACATGCTGAACCAATCCATGGAGCGTTTGTCTTCAGGGAGGCGTATTAACAGCGCAAAAGATGACGCTGCGGGTCTACAAATTTCTAACCGCTTGCAATCACAAATGCGCGGTATAGATGTCGCGGTGCGTAATGCGAACGATGGCATCTCCATCATGCAAACTGCGGAAGGCGCGATGAATGAAGTGACCAACATCATGCAACGTATGCGTGATTTGTCGCTTCAGTCGGCCAATGGCTCAAACAGCCAGGCGGAGCGTACTGCGCTGCAAGAAGAAGTCACCGCATTGAACGATGAGTTAAACCGCATTGCAGAAACGACATCCTTTGGTGGGCGCAAACTACTTAATGGCAGTTTCGGTCAATCATCGTTTCAAATTGGCGCTGCTTCTGGTGAAGCGGTTCAGGTTGAATTGAAGTCGATGCGTACCGATGGTATCGAGATGGGCGGCTTTAGTTACGTCGCGAATGGGCGTACAAGTTCTGATTGGAAGGTAAAAGACGGTGCTATTGAACTGAGCATGTCATTCACTAACCGCTTGGGTGAAACAGAATCCATTCAAATCAATGCGAAAGCAGGCGATGATATTGAAGAGCTTGCTACGTATATTAATGGTCAAACGGATAAAGTCACAGCATCCGTGAATGAACAAGGGCAGTTGCAACTCTTTATGGCAGGTGCAGAAACGTCGGGCACAATTGCTTTTTCTGGTGATTTAGCAAGTGAACTGGGTTTGCAGCTAAAAAGTTACGACGCGGTCGATAGTCTCGACATTACTTCTGTAGGGGGAGCACAACAGGCGGTTGCGGTGTTAGATACGGCTATGAAGTATGTAGACACCAATCGCGCAGAGTTAGGTGCGTATCAAAACCGCTTTATTCATGCGATCAGTAATCTGGATAACATTCACGAGAATCTCGCCACCTCGAACAGCCGCATTCAAGATACCGACTACGCCAAAGAAACCACGCACATGGTGAAGCAGCAGATCTTGCAACAAGTCAGCACCACGATTCTTGCACAAGCAAAACAGGCGCCAAACCTAGCACTTACGCTACTGGGTTAATAAATTACGTGACGTGATTTCTACGCGAAACAGCCTGTATCGACAATTCCAAACGAAGCTTTAGCAAAAAAAGAACGTTTCTTTGCTTTTTTATCCGCTTCATCACGATTTGCCTGCCAAACAAACTATTTTCAAAAAAATCTTAAACTTTTCCTAAAGAAACCATGAACTGCGCCGTTAATAAAAATAACTTTGAGAGAACTACTTGGTTTTCCGAGACGTCGGAAACCGCACCATCGGAAAATCAATTGGAGAAATCACCATGGCAGTGAATGTAAACACAAACGTATCAGCAATGACCGCTCAGCGTTACCTAAATAGCGCAAACTCAGCACAACAAACGTCAATGGAACGTTTGTCTTCAGGTTCAAAAATCAACAGCGCAAAAGATGACGCTGCGGGTCTTCAAATTTCGAACCGCTTGAATGTACAAAGTCGTGGTCTTGATGTGGCGGTTCGTAACGCGAACGACGGCATCTCTATTGCACAAACGGCTGAAGGTGCAATGAATGAGACAACCAACATTCTGCAACGCATGCGTGATCTTTCTCTACAATCGGCAAACGGCTCAAACTCAAAAGCAGAGCGTGTTGCGATTCAAGAAGAAGTAACGGCACTAAACGACGAGCTCAACCGTATCGCTGAAACTACTTCTTTTGGTGGCAACAAGCTACTAAACGGCACGCATGGTTCTAAGTCTTTCCAAATCGGTGCAGACAACGGCGAAGCAGTGATGCTTGAGCTGAAAGACATGCGTTCAGACAACAAAATGATGGGTGGCTTGAGCTACCAAGCAGAAAACGGTAAAGACAAAAACTGGAATGTAGCTGAGGGTAAAAACGACCTTAAAATCAGCCTAAAAGACAGCTTTGGTCAAGAGCAAGAAATCAACATCAACGCGAAAGCGGGCGATGACATCGAAGAGCTAGCAACCTACATCAACGGCCAAACTGACCTAGTAAAAGCATCAGTAGACCAAGACGGTAAACTGCAATTTTTTGCGGGTAACAACAAAGTTGACGGTGAAGTGTCTTTCTCTGGCGCCCTATCTGGTGAGCTAGGCTTCGGTGAAGCGAAGAACGTAACAGTAGATACGATTGACGTAACATCCGTTGGTGGTGCGCAGGAATCTGTGGCTATCATTGATGCGGCACTAAAATACGTAGACAGCCACCGTGCAGAGCTAGGTGCTTTCCAAAACCGTTTCAATCACGCAATCAACAACCTAGACAACATCAATGAGAACGTGAATGCGTCGAAGAGCCGTATCAAAGATACCGACTTCGCAAAAGAAACGACTCAAATGACTAAGTCACAAATTTTATCGCAAGCGTCAAGCTCTATCCTTGCGCAAGCGAAACAAGCGCCAAACTCAGCGTTAAGTCTACTAGGCTAATTTGCCCAGTAAGAGAACCCCATTCGCTCGTGGTGAGAGATGAGCGAGTAAACCCAGCTTCGGCTGGGTATTTTCTGCTTGAACACAGAGTGAGTATTTCTTTTGTGAGCTAGGGCTGTTTGAGCTGCATCACACTTCAGTAAGTGACAGAAAATAATCACAAAAAAATAAATTTTTTGTCTAAAGGATATGGATTGATCGCCGTTAAAGGGATTGAGAGAAATAAGATGTACCTAAGTGAGGTGAGAGACACGACGGTGCATCAATCAAAGCCTTAAGGAGATCAACTATGGCGATTAACGTTAATACTAACGTTTCTGCGATGACCGCACAGCGTTACCTAAACCAAGCGGCTGAAGGTCAACAAAAATCAATGGAGCGTTTGTCTTCGGGTTATAAAATCAATAGCGCGAAAGATGATGCTGCAGGTCTACAAATTTCTAACCGTTTGAACGCGCAAAGCCGTGGCCTAGACATGGCGGTAAAAAATGCGAACGACGGCATTTCTATTGCACAAGTAGCTGAAGGTGCAATGAATGAGTCTACCAACATCCTACAACGTATGCGTGACCTATCGCTGCAATCTGCGAACGGTTCAAACTCAAAATCAGAACGCGTAGCGATTCAAGAAGAAGTCACAGCGCTTAATGATGAATTAAACCGTATCGCTGAAACCACCTCTTTTGGTGGTAACAAACTTCTTAACGGTACTTACGGTACTCAATCTTTCCAAATCGGTGCGGACTCAGGTGAAGCAGTCATGCTGACTATGGGTAACTTGCGTTCTGATACTTCTACAATGGGTGGTAAGAGCTACGCAGCAGAAGAGGGTAAAGATGCGTCTTGGACAGTTGGTGAAAAAACTGAACTAAGCATGAAGTACACCACTAAGCTTGGTGAAGAGAAAGAACTGACGATCAACGCAAAGCAAGGCGATGATATCGAACAGCTAGCGACTTACATCAACGGTCAAAGCGAAGACGTAAAAGCGTCTGTTGGTGAAGACGGTAAGCTACAAGTATTTGCTGCTTCTCAAAAAGTAACGGGTGACGTTGAGTTCTCTGGCAACCTAGCGGGTGAAATTGGTTTTGGCAAAGCAAAAGACGTTACGGTTAAAGATATCGATGTTACCACTGTAGCGGGTTCCCAAGAAGCGGTTGCTATCATCGATGGCGCACTGAAATCAGTAGACAGCCAACGTGCGTCTCTTGGTGCGTTCCAAAATCGTTTTGACCATGCAATCAGTAACTTAGACAACATTAACGAGAACGTTAATGCATCTAACAGCCGTATTAAAGATACTGATTACGCGAAGGAAACGACAGCAATGACTAAGTCACAAATTCTTCAGCAAGCAAGTACTTCAATCTTGGCTCAAGCAAAGCAGTCTCCATCTGCAGCGCTAAGCTTGTTGGGTTAATCGGGTCGACTCCTGCTTAGTGATTAATTCACCAAAGTGATAGACCTATTCGTTAGCCCATAAGGTGGAAGGGAGACTGTGATGGAAATATCCTCTTATGCATCGAACATCCAGCCTTACGCTACGCCGAATGGCACAAAAGTTGCAATTAAAAATGGCAATGGCATAGACACGCCTAGCACAGCAAATTCGAATGGCCATCTTTCGCCGGATAAAGCGAAGAGGGCCGCACATGATCTCTCTGTTCAAGCTGCATTAGAAATGGCGGGAAGTCGCCAAGAGCTGAACAGAGAAGAACGTGAAAAAATGGTCGCACAGATGAATGAATTTGTGAGTTCCATGAATAAAGGAGTCTCTTTTCGTGTGGATGAAGAATCTGGGCGAGACGTAGTGACGATTTACGAAGCCACAACGGGTGATGTGATACGTCAAATTCCTGATGAAGAAATGCTCGTGGTATTGCGTCGT
The DNA here is from genome assembly GCF_052877535.1 of Vibrio sp. PNB23_22_6. Taxonomy (NCBI): domain Bacteria; kingdom Pseudomonadati; phylum Pseudomonadota; class Gammaproteobacteria; order Vibrionales; family Vibrionaceae; genus Vibrio; species Vibrio sp. PNB23_22_6. The sequence continues at coordinate 82,682 of NZ_JBNFXP010000003.1, forward strand.
CTAGCTGAGCACACAGCTAACAGCGGATTGTTAGTTGAAAAGGTGTAAGTCGTTTTTGAGGTGATTTGATGAGTTTAAGCCCTTTGGGGATGTCTGGTGGCATGGATATCAATTCCATGGTCAGCAAAATTGTGGATGCAGAGCGTGTACCAAAACAGCAAAGTATTAACAATGAGCGTACAAGTATTGACGCCAGCATCAGCGCTTATGGCAGACTCAGAGAATCGTTAGATACGATGAAAAGTCTCATGATGAATTTTCGTCAGGAGAAAGCCTTCGCCGCTCGCACGGTAGAGACTACAAATGACAACATCGTATCCGCCACTGCAACTACTGATGCTATCGCTGGTAAGTATGCTATCGATGTGTTGCAGCTTGCACAGAGCCACAAAGTCGCTTCTGACGTTTTGCCAGAAGACGCAAAGTTTGGACCTGGTAAGCTGCAGATTTCTCTTGGCGATGACGCCTTCGACGTTAATGTCCGCTCTAGCTATAAGCTCGTCGAGGTCGTGCGTGGAATTAACAGTGCCAAAGATAACCCTGGTGTTCGTGCTTCCCTAATTAACGATGTAGAAGGGCCGCGCCTGATCCTTACTTCAAACCTGCCAGGCAAGGACAACCAACTTAAAGTCAGTGTCGATGCCGAAGTTGGTAATCCTCTGAAACGTTTCGAATACAAGACACTGGAAGACCGCGTGAATGCGCTTGAAGAAGCTCGTGAAGCGGCAGAAGCAGTGTTAGGGCCTCTCAAAGAACCAGAACAACCAACCGATGCAGACGGCAATTCTATACCTCCTGAAGAACAAAAAGCGGCAGAGAATGCACAAGATGATGTAACGGATGAACCGATCTCTGCAGCCGGTGCCGCCGCGGCAAAAGCGGGGCAAGAAGCCATCGACAAAGCCAATCAACGCGCAAGCATGCGTTCACAAGACAGCATCCCGGGGTGGACCGAAACGGCATCAGGCACATTGCTTGATTCTTATCGCCCACCAGAGTTAGAACTGGATGAAGCGGCGATTGCTAAAGCGCCAGATGTGCCAGGTTGGAACAATACCGCATCTGGTACATTGACCGATTCTTACGTTACCACGAAAGAAGCTCAACAGCAGCTCGTACAAGAAAAAGCAGAAATCGAGCAGAAAATTGCCGCTGAAAAGCAACAGCTGGATCAAAAGGTTGAGCGCGGTGAGTTAACCGAAGAACAAGCCAAAGAGATTCATCGTTCCAAGCTAAAACCAGAAGAACGTGAACGCTTAGAAAAAATCGATGTCGCAGAAGCAAAAATTGCACAAGCACAGAAATCATTTGAAGCTTATTCAGGCATGACGCAAGTTCAAGCAGGTCAGGATTCTCTGGTGATGCTAGATGGTATTGCCCAGCTTTCTAGCCACAACAACGTGATTGAAAATGCGATTGAAGGGGTGAACTTAACTCTGAAAGGCAAATCCGAAGTTGGTAAGCCGCCATCAGAAATTGGGGTGGAATATGATCGCCAAAGTGTGCGAAGCGATATTGAAACTTTCGTTGCAGCTTACAACAACTTCTATCAGACTTCGAAAGCCTTAGTGAGTGTCGATCCGACAACGGGTCAGCGAGGCCCGTTGGCTGGGGACAGTACGGTCCGCAGTGCTGATGCAAGGTTGAAGTCGGTATTCTCCACCGCGATCGATAAAGCGCCGGAAAATTTAAAGTCATTGACGGAGTTTGGTATCACCACCACACGTCAGGGCACGCTTGAAATCAACTATGACATGCTGGATCGCCAGTTGAATAACAACTTTAACGAGCTTGAGAAGTTTTTCGGTGGTAATTCCGGCTTTGCAAAACAAGTGGAAGAAGCCATTCATGGTATTACGGGCATCACCGGTAGTATCCGCACTCGAGAAAAGAGCCTAACCGAGCTGAACTACCGGCTGAATGATGACCAAGCGGCATTGGATCGCCGTATGGAAGGTTTAGAAAAACGCACCCATGCTAAGTTTGCCGCTATGCAAGATGCCACTGGCAAAATGCAAGGCCAGATCGGGGCATTGATGAACGTGCTGGGTTAATAGATGCAAAATGAACTTAGAGAAATTGCTGACATCGATCAACTAATTACGCAAGAGCTAGAAAAAGTTGACTTTAATGCTGAAGAAATTCTTCGTTTGGTCGATATCAGAGAATGCTTATTACAAGACCTGTTAGTAATGGTTCAGAGCAACCCATTAGAGAAGCAGGGACTCGAGTGGCAAGACTTGCTGACTCGCACTAAAAAAATTGTTGAGCAGATGCAATCGGAAACCTCAAATGTCGGTAAAGAGCTTTATAAGTTCCGTTATGGTCAACGTTCGCTTCAGCAGTACAAAAAATTTATTTAAAAGAGGAATACTATGCGCGGTTCTTTGCAAGCATACAAAAAGGTATCAGTCGACAGCCAGCTGAGTGCGGCTTCTCCGCACAAAGTCATCCAAATGCTGATGGCAGGTGCGATTGAACGCCTTATTCAAGGCAAAGCGGCAATGCTGGCTGGTAACATTCCAGCAAAAGGCGAGCGCCTTGGTAAAGCCTTGGATATTATTATTTCTCTTCGTAGCTGTCTTTCAATGCAAGATGGTGGCGAGATTGCATCTAACTTGGACGCACTTTATGAGTTTATGATCACGCAGATTTCTGCGGCGAACCATAAAAATGACCCTCAACCCATTGATGATGTCATTGATATCATTCGTGAAATTAAATCAGCTTGGGATCAAATTCCGGCGGAATACCACAACTTGACCGCCGCTGAGGTGGGTATTTAGCCATCTCGAATAAAGCGTTGTTTTTGACGGATGGCAAAGTCATGTAGTGAATAAAGTTACAACCAAGCTCACACCTCGATATTGCTTGGTTGCCTTATTTTTTTATTCAAATAAAATAGAAATCATTAATGGCCCTAATGGCTTTTTTTTGTTGCTAATTTCCCTATTTATCTATCGTTAATTGAGCGCAGTCCCTCCTTTCTGTTTATCAATTACGCAAATCAAGGTTTGGCCGCAACGTACCTGATACAAAGGCAATCATTCTTACTTATGCAAGGTTTGGCAAAGCTGCTTATCATTGATGACGATGTTCAGAATCGTTTAGCAATAAGCAATATATTGGAATTTGTTGGAGAAAGTTGCGAAGCTGTTAGCTCGGAGCAGTTAGGCGAACTCGATTGGTCTGGTGTTTGGGCTGGTTGTATTGTTAGCAATATTTCTGCTGGTTGGGCTTCGACAACATTAATGTCCTACCTCAAACAAGCGCACCATATTCCACTTCTTGTCATGGACTCTTTCTCCTTCCCCGTCGATGACTTACCAAACTTTGTTGGTGAATTAGAGCAACCTCTTAACTACCCGCAACTGAGCGAAGCATTACGTCACTGTAAGGACTTCCTTGGCCGCAAAGGGGAGAGTCGGGTTGCTTGCACGCGCAAGAATACCCTTTTCCGTAGCCTTGTCGGTCAAAGCCGCAGCATTCAAGAAGTCCGTCATTTGATTGAACAGGTGTCAGGGACTGATGCGAGTGTATTGATCTTAGGTGAGTCTGGCACGGGTAAAGAAGTGGTTGCACGTAACATTCATTACCATTCTAAGTATCGTAATGGTCCGTTTGTTCCAATTAACTGTGGTGCGATTCCGGCAGAGCTATTAGAAAGTGAGCTGTTTGGCCATGAGAAAGGGGCCTTTACTGGGGCGTTAACTTCTCGTAAAGGGCGTTTTGAACTCGCTGAAGGCGGCACTATTTTCTTAGATGAGATTGGCGACATGCCAATGCCTATGCAAGTCAAATTGCTGCGTGTACTGCAAGAGCGATGCTTTGAGCGCGTTGGTGGTAATACGACGATTAAAGTCAATGTTCGTGTTGTGGCCGCGACGCACCGTAATCTAGAAAACATGATCGAAGACGGTATATTTAGAGAAGATCTCTTCTACCGCCTTAATGTTTTTCCAATTGAGATGCCAGCGCTGAAAGAGCGTAAGCAAGACATTCCGTTATTACTCCAGGAGCTGATGACTCGTCTGGAAGCGGAAGGCGGTCAACCAATATGTTTTACACCTCGTGCAATCAACTCTTTAATGGAACACCATTGGCCGGGTAATGTGCGCGAGCTTGCTAATCTGGTTGAGCGTATGGTTATCTTGTACCCAAATAGTTTAGTAGATGTGAATCACCTGCCCACCAAATATCGTTACAGTGATATTCCGGAATTCCAACCAGAAAGTAACCCGTTTATTTCAGTTGAAGAGCAAGAGCGTGATGTCTTCCAAGATATTTTTTCTGAAAACTTCAGTTTTGACGATCAGAATGATCTTGACCACAACGTGAATGCGCCTCAAGGTTTACCGCCAGAAGGGGTGAACTTGAAAGAGTTATTGGCCGATCTAGAAGTGAACATGATCAGCCAAGCGCTAGAAGCACAAGGTGGTGTGGTAGCAAGAGCCGCTGACATGTTGGGCATGCGACGCACAACGTTGGTTGAGAAAATGCGCAAATATAATCTGCAGCGCTAGTGCTCTCATTTCTATTTCAAGCCCGCCAATTAAGCGGGCTTTGTCATTTTTACTGACAATAAAAGGACGCTTTTCTTAGTGTCAACTTCTTGTCTGTACCCTAACTCTATGATAAATATTAAAAATAGCTTGGTACGCTAATTGCTTGCCAAGCTGTTTGTTTTTTAATGGCGACATTTCGATAGGCAGTTAATGGACAATAACACCAACCAATCCCATTTAGATTCAGTAGAGAGTCAAGTAGAGCGTTACAAGCAAGTCTTGGATGTGATGCCTGCTGGTGTGATTTTGCTTGATACGCATGGTGTTGTGCGTGAAGCGAATCCAGAAGCGCATCGAATTCTTGAGATTCCACTGGTCAACGAGAAATGGTTCACCATTATTCAAGCGGCTTTTGATCCGCGTGAGGATGACGGCCACGAAGTTTCACTGCGCAATGGTCGCAAAGTGCGTTTGGCGATATCCGCGTCGACAACGGGCCAGCTTATCCTCATCACGGATTTAACGGAAACGCGTCTATTGCAAGCACGAGTCAGTGACTTGCAACGTTTGTCCTCATTGGGGCGTATGGTGGCATCATTGGCTCACCAAGTAAGAACGCCACTATCGAGTGCAATGCTTTATGCCTCTAATTTAGGCGCGCCAAATCTTCCACCGACAACAAAAGATCGATTTCAAAGCAAATTAATGGATCGACTGCACGATTTGGAAAAGCAGGTGAATGATATGCTGCTTTTTGCCAAAGGTGGTGATAATAAAGTCATTAAACCATTTAACATTGCCCAGCTTGTGGCGGAATATCAGCCAATGGTAGAAGCCGCGCTGAAGAACAACCACATCGATTACTGCCTAGAAGTTGAAGAAGAGCAAACTGAATTGTTGGGCAACGCCAACGCCATTGCTTCAGCGCTGAGTAACTTAGTGATGAACGCGATTCAGATGTCTGGCAAAGAATCTCAAATTGATGTCTTTTTCCGTCCGGTAAATGATGAGTTGCGTATTTCTGTACAAGACAGTGGCCCGGGCGTACCAAAAGAACTGCAAGCCAAAATTATGGAGCCATTTTTTACCACCCGTTCTCAAGGTACTGGATTGGGACTCGCTGTGGTTCAAATGGTCTGCCGTGCCCATGACGGTCGATTGGAACTTATTTCAGAGCAGGGCGATGGAGCCTGCTTTACCATGTGCATTCCGCTAGAGCGAGTGCAAGCAGATACTGGAGAATCATAATGGCGCAAAGCAAAGTGCTGATCGTAGAAGACGATGAAGGTCTTCGTGAAGCCCTAGTGGATACTCTGGCTCTGGCAGGGTATGAGTGGTTAGAAGCGGATTGTGCCGAAGACGCTTTGGTGAAACTGAAGTCGAACACGGTGGACATCGTCGTTTCTGATGTACAAATGGCAGGGATGGGCGGCTTAGCGCTGTTACGTAATATCAAACAGAATTGGCCAAATCTGCCCGTGTTGCTGATGACGGCATACGCCAATATCGAAGATGCGGTTTCGGCCATGAAAGAAGGTGCGATTGATTACATGGCGAAACCATTTGCACCAGAAGTGTTGCTGAACATGGTAAGCCGTTATGCACCAATTAAGAGTGACGATAATGGTGATGCCATCGTGGCCGATGAAAAAAGCCTGCGCTTGCTTGCTCTGGCAGATAAAGTCGCACGTACTGATGCTAACGTGATGATCTTGGGACCGAGCGGCTCGGGTAAAGAGGTAATGTCGCGTTATATCCACAACGCTTCTAACCGTAAAGGTGGCCCGTTCGTTGCCATCAACTGTGCTGCGATTCCTGACAACATGTTGGAAGCGACCTTATTTGGTTATGAAAAAGGGGCATTTACTGGCGCGGTACAAGCGTGTCCGGGTAAATTTGAGCAAGCTCAGGGCGGCACGATCTTGTTGGATGAAATCAGTGAAATGGATCTTAGCCTACAAGCGAAGCTTCTACGCGTATTGCAAGAACGTGAAGTGGAGCGCCTTGGTAGTCGCAAGAGCATCAAACTGGATGTACGCGTGTTAGCGACCAGTAACCGCGATCTTAAGCAATATGTCTCGCAAGGTAATTTCCGAGAGGACTTGTACTATCGTCTGAATGTTTTCCCAATCTCATGGCCAGCGTTGTGTGAGCGTAAAGGCGACATCACGCCGCTTGCCAAACATCTCGCTGAGCGTCATTGCAGCAAGATGGGAATGCCAGTACCTCAGTTCTCAGCGATTGCGTTAGATAAGCTGCTGCAATACACATGGCCGGGTAACGTCCGTGAACTGGATAACGTGGTTCAGCGTGCATTGATTTTAAGTGAAAACGGTGACATTGATGCAGAACACATTTTGCTAGAAGGTGTAGATTGGCAAGACGCAAACAGCCTGCAATACGTTGTACAGAATGCTGAGACACTGGTGCCTGATGTCAAACCCGTGGCAATGGTGGAGTCATCAGTTAGCCGTGTTGCAGCGGGCAGTGAAGGGCTTGGTGGTGAACTGCGTGATCAAGAGTACGCCATCATTCTTGAAACGCTGATCGAATGTAATGGCCGTCGCAAAGAGATGGCGGAGAAGCTAGGGATCAGTCCGCGAACACTGCGTTATAAACTGGCCAAAATGCGTGACGCCGGTATCGATATTCCAGCGTAGTAGCCACACGCATAGCCATAAGACAAAAGTGTGGGTACACTATAACACTATTGTCTTATGGCACAGTAATTGCTGTGTCAAAATTAGGTTTTATTTATAGTCAAACATTTGGCTTAGAGGTGATAATGAAAGTTGATGGTATTCAAGCAGAAATGCGCGCCATGATGGTAGATGCGGCGAGTACCGCTCCTACTGCAACCGGTGCAAAAGTTGGCGAAGATTTTGGTGATCTCCTAACTAAAGCTATCAATAACGTTAACTCACTGCAAAAATCATCGGGCGATCTCCAAACGCGCTTTGACCGAGGCGATGCCGATGTTTCCCTGTCTGATGTGATGATCGCACGTAACAAATCTAGTGTTGCTTTCGAAGCCACTGTTCAAATCCGCAATAAGCTCGTCGAGGCCTACAAAGACCTCATGAACATGCCGGTGTAATTTAGGTAATAAGAGTGGCAGACAAGTCTACAGATTTAACCGTCACCGGTGGTGGCTCTGACGGTACATTGATTGCGAATTCCGATCTGGATATGGAAAGCCAAAATCCAGATCTTGAAGAACGCAGTGCATCAAAATTTGATATGGCCGTGGGTGATCTCGACTTACTTCGACAAGTCGTACTCGTGTTGTCTATCTCTATTTGTGTTGCATTAATCGTGATGTTGTTCTTCTGGGTTAAAGAGCCTGAAATGCGCCCTCTTGGCGTATACGAGACCGAAGAACTGATCCCCGTGCTAGATTATCTCGATCAGCAAAAAATCAACTACAAGCTTGACGGTAATAATGTGTCAGTTGAGTCGAGTGAATACAACTCGATCAAGCTTGGCATGGTGCGCGCAGGCGTCAATAAAGCGACCGAAGCGGGCGATGACATTCTGCTACAAGACATGGGCTTTGGCGTGTCGCAGCGCCTGGAGCAAGAGCGACTTAAGCTGAGTCGTGAGCGACAACTTGCTCAGGCCATCGAAGAGATGAAACAAGTGCGGAAAGCGCGAGTGTTACTGGCTTTGCCAAAACACAGTGTTTTCGTACGTCACAACCAAGAAGCATCGGCGTCGGTATTCTTAACCTTGTCTACAGGGGCAAACCTAAAGCAACAAGAAGTGGATTCGATTGTTGATATGGTGGCCAGTGCCGTCCCGGGCATGAAGACATCACGTATCACCGTGACAGATCAACACGGCCGTTTGCTTAGCTCAGGTTCGCAAGATCCTGCTTCTGCCGCTCGTCGTAAAGAGCAAGAGCTAGAACGCAGCCAAGAACAGGCGCTACGTGAAAAAATTGATTCCGTTCTTTTGCCTATTCTTGGTTTTGGTAACTACACTGCGCAAGTCGATATTCAGATGGATTTCAGTGCGGTAGAGCAAACGCGTAAGCGCTTCGATCCAAATACACCAGCAACGCGAAGTGAATACGCGCTAGAAGATTACAACAACGGCAATATGGTTGCGGGCATCCCTGGCGCGTTGAGCAACCAACCGCCTGCGGATGCATCGATTCCACAAGATGTGGCACAGATGAAAGATGGCTCGGTTTTGGGGCAAGGCTCGGTGCGTAAAGAATCCACACGCAATTTTGAACTCGATACCACCATTAGCCATGAACGCAAACAGACGGGAACCGTGGCGCGCCAAACCGTATCTGTTGCGATAAAAGAGCATCGTCAAGTGAACCCTGATACGGGGGAAGTGACGCATACAGCAATGTCAGAGTCTGAAATTAATGCGATTCGTCAGGTGCTTATTGGTGCGGTTGGCTTTGATCAAACCCGTGGCGATTTGCTTAACGTATTGAGTGTGAAATTTGCTGAACCTGAAATGGAGCAGATGATCGACCCACCAATTTGGGAGCACCCGAACTTCAATGACTGGGTTCGCTGGTTTGCGAGTGCGTTGGTGATCATCGTCGTCGTTCTTGTTCTGGTTCGTCCGGCGCTGAAAAAACTGCTTAACCCAGCAAGTGGCGATGAAGACGAAATCTACGGGCCAGATGGTCTGCCAATTGGTGCGAATGGTGAAACCAGCTTAATTGGTAGTGACATTGAAAGTAGTGAATTGTTTGAATTTGGCTCAAGCATTGATCTGCCGAACCTTCATAAAGATGAAGATGTATTGAAAGCGGTGCGAGCGCTTGTTGCCAATGAGCCTGAACTTGCCGCACAAGTAGTGAAAAACTGGATGAATGACAATGGCTAACGATATCGTAGCGCAAAATGATAACGGCGTGGGTCTGCCGGTAGACTTTGATGCATCAACCATTACGGGAGACGAGAAAGCGGCGATTTTGCTATTGAGTCTGAATGAGCAAGATGCGGCAGGTATCATACGCCATCTAGAGCCCAAACAGGTTCAGCGTGTGGGTAGCGCAATGGCAAAGGCGAAAGATCTTAGCCAAGACAAAGTTTCGGCGGTGCATCGTGCATTTTTGGAAGACATCCAGAAATACACTAACATTGGTATGGGCAGCGAAGACTTTATGCGTAATACACTTATCGCAGCCCTAGGTGAAGACAAAGCAAATAACTTAGTTGACCAAATTCTATTGGGTACCGGTTCCAAAGGCCTAGACTCATTAAAATGGATGGACCCACGTCAAGTGGCGAGCATCATTGTTAACGAACACCCGCAAATTCAGACCATTGTCTTGTCCTATTTGGAGGCCGACCAGTCGGCAGAAATCCTTTCTCAGTTTCCGGAGCGTGTGCGTCTGGATTTGATGATGCGTATTGCCAACCTAGAAGAAGTTCAGCCATCTGCTCTAGCAGAGCTGAACGAAATCATGGAAAAACAGTTTGCTGGTCAAGCGGGGGCTCAAGCGGCTAAGATTGGCGGCCTGAAGGCAGCAGCAGAAATTATGAATTACCTAGACAACAACGTCGAAGGTATCTTGATGGATCAAATCCGCGATCAAGACGAAGACATGGCGACACAAATTCAAGATTTGATGTTTGTCTTCGATAACTTGATCGAAGTGGACGATCAGGGTATTCAGAAGTTGCTGCGTGACGTGCCACAAGACATTCTACAACGTGCACTTAAAGGTGCGGATGAATCACTACGTGAGAAAGTCTTGAGGAACATGTCTAAGCGTGCTGCTGAGATGATGCGCGACGATATCGAAGCGATGCCACCAGTTCGTGTGGCCGATGTAGAAGCGGCTCAGAAAGAAATTCTAGCCATTGCTCGTCGTATGGCAGACGCTGGCGACCTCATGTTGTCTGGCGGCGCAGACGAATTCTTATAATCCTCCTTAGCGCTTTTCATTGTATTGAAGAGCGCTGATTTCCCTCTGTTATAACAAGCAAACGGTAGACTAATCATGGTTGGCGATAGAAAACGTGGATTTATCCGTCCTGATGAAGATGATGCGATGATCGAACCGCAACGCTGGGGTTTGCCAGATTACGGTGAGCCAAAAGCGAAACAAGCCAAAGAAACTGCGTTTAACTACGACCCTGGTTGGGTGCCGAATTTCGATGAACCGGAAGAAGAACAACCTCTTGAACTCACGGAAGAGCAAATCGAACTGATTAAGCAAGGCGCTTATCAAGAAGGCTTATATCAAGGGCAAGAAGCGGGGTTCAAGCAGGGATACGACAAAGGCAAAGAAGAAGGCATACAGGCCGGTCACGCTGAAGGTTTAGATCAGGGTAAGGCAGAAGGAGTAACAGCGGGGCAAGAGTATATCCAGCAGCAAGTAGATACATTTTTGCATCTTGCTAACCAGTTTGCACAACCTTTGGAGCTGATGAATGCTCAGGTAGAAAAGCAACTGGTGGACATGGTGCTCTGTCTCGTTAAAGAAGTCGTGCATGTCGAAGTGCAGACCAACCCTCAGATTATTCTCGATACGGTGAAGCAATCGGTCGAAGCGTTGCCAATCTCTGGCCACCCAATTACGCTGCATTTAAATCCAGATGATGTTGCGATTATCCGTTCGGCTTATGGTCAAGAAGAGCTTGATTGTCGTAACTGGACATTGGTTGCAGAGCCAGCACTGAATCGTGGCGATTTACAAATTTCGGCCGGTGAATCGAGTATTAACTATCGCATGGAAGAGCGCGTGAAAAGCGTGCTAAACAGCTTCTGTGGCGCAAACCGCCATCAAGGGAGCGAGTAACCGATGCAAGCCTTAGCCGACCGTTTAAAAAACTACAAAGTAGAAGGCTTAACCACGCGTCCCGTTGCGTCTGGCAAGCTAGTGCGTGTAGTCGGCTTGACGCTAGAGGCGACGGGCTGTCGCGCACCGATTGGCAGTTTGTGTTTAGTTGAAACTATGTCCGGTCATATGGAAGCGGAAGTGGTGGGCTTTTCCGGTGATAACCTATTCTTGATGCCGAGTGAACAGATCACGGGCATTCTCCCAGGTGCAAAAGTGACACCTTTGACCAGCGAAGCGGGATTGCCCGTTGGGATGGAACTGCTTGGCCGCGTCATTGATGGTGTAGGGAATCCACTCGATGGCCTCGGCCCCATCTACACTGAGCATCGCGCGTCTTTTAACGCAGACCCGATAAATCCGTTGTCGCGTAAACCGATTTCTGAACCTTTGGATGTGGGGTTAAAAGCGATCAACGGTTTGCTCACGGTGGGTAAAGGCCAGCGTATCGGCCTTTTTGCCGGCTCTGGTGTGGGTAAATCGGTCACATTAGGCATGATGACTCGAGGCACTACCGCGCAGGTGGTCGTGGTGGGCTTGATTGGTGAACGTGGACGAGAAGTTAAAGAGTTCATTGAAGATATTTTGGGTGAAGATGGACGTCGTCGTTCCGTTGTTGTCGCCGCACCAGCAGATGCTTCCCCTTTGATGCGTTTAAAAGGTTGCCAGACAGCACTGACCATCGCTGAGTATTTCCGTGACCAAGGCTTAGATGTTTTATTATTGATGGATTCACTCACCCGCTTTGCTCAAGCGCAACGTGAAATTGCCTTATCAGTGGGTGAACCGCCTGCAACGAAAGGTTATCCGCCATCGGTATTTGCTAAGTTACCAGCGCTGGTGGAGCGTGCGGGTAACGGCAGTCCAGAGCAAGGCTCGATCACGGCATTTTTCACCGTACTAACCGAGGGTGACGATCTTCAGGACCCGATTGCGGATGCATCCCGCGCGATTCTCGACGGTCACATCGTGTTGTCGCGTGAAATGGCTGATGCAGGTCATTACCCCGCGATTGATGTTGAAAAGTCGGTCAGTCGTGTTATGCCGCAAATCACCACAGAAGAGCACGTGTTAATGTCGAAAGCGGTGCGTCAGGTATTGTCGATTTGTCGTAAAAACCAAGATTTGGTCTCGATTGGAGCCTATAAGCCAGGTGCTGATCCGGCTATCGACAGTGCATTTACGTTAAAACCGAGGTTAGACGATTACTTGCAACAGCGCATGAAAGAATCGGTGCCATACGACATGTGTGTCAACATGCTAAAAAGCATTTTGGGTGGGTAATAGCGTATGGAAAACGCCATGGAGTTTCTGCTTGAGCAGTCGAAAGAACGAGAAGACCAAGCGGTATTAGCCCTTAACAAAGCGCGAACCGAACTAGAGGATTACTACCGTCAAGTTGAGCAGATCGAAAAATACCGCCTTGATTACTGCCATCAATTGGTTGACCGAGGAATGGCGGGATTAACGGCAAGCCAATATGGTCATTTAAATCGGTTTCTTACTCAGTTAGATGAAACACTTTCTAAGCAGAAACAAGCCGAAAGCCATTTCAAAAACCAAGTCCAAAACTGTCAAGACTATTGGTTGAATATGCGTAAAGAGCGCATGTCTTACGAATGGATGATAGAAAAGCGCGCCAAAGAGAAGCAGCAAGCCGAAGCAAAAAAAGAGCAAAAGCAGATGGATGAATTCTCGACGCTGCTCTATAGTCGCCAAAAAATCCAGTTTTAATCCCATTGCTCTGGCCTGAGCACACCATGATTAGTGGCGGTCGTCAGAAAAGTCACGCTTCACATTGGCGTGATTTTTGCTTTTTTACCTCATAAACTCAATCTTGCCACTGATGCGGAATTCGACAGTGCAACGTAACACGCTCACGACGAGAGCTTCTATATGAATGTGAATTTGCCAAATATTTCAGCGACCAATAAGGCTTCGACAGTTGAGTCGGCTACCATGGCGGCGACAGACAACCCGGCAAACAACGGTTTTTTGGAAACTTTAGCCGGGGCGTTTACGGATTCGCAACAAACAGAAAAGCCTGCTGAACTAGAAAGCGAGAGCCAAGAAAAAGTCACGACGGATGAGTTATTGACTCAAGGGGAAGTGAAGGCCACGTCGGCTGAAGACTCACTTGAAGAAGCGGTTGTTTCCAATTCACCAACCAGCATGAAACCGGTCACCGAAACCGACATTGCCTCTGTGAAGGGGCACGAGGTTGAAAGCGCGATGGATGAAGGTCAGCAGTTATTGGGGCGAATCCAAACGGCCAACCAAACATTGAATTCGAATAGCACTTCGTTAGAAGGCGGCAAAGGATTGCCTGGGCAAGTTGATGCAATCGCCAACGGCATTTCTGCCGCTCAGTCTGGTAACGAAGAACAAGCATTGAACCAGCATCCAGTCACCGAATTGCCCGTTCAGACAGATGTTAAGGCGCAAGATGTTCAGCAGGGTATTGCAGGTTCTGAAAATGAGGCATCTTCAGCCAAGTCGGTTGACCTAGGTGAAGGGGTTAGTGAAACAAAAGCTAACGTGACAGCCCATATTGATTGGAATTCATCAAGTACACAAGCTGCACAGACCCAAGCAATGACGGAAGCGGGCGCTGTGACACGTATCTCTTTAGATACGCTAGAAGTCATTGATAATAAATTAGCTCAAGGCCAGCCGCTTTCTCAGCAGGAGCTTGAAGTGATTGATGGTTTGCGATCGGGCTTGGTCGTCGCGGATATACCAGAGCAAGATTTGGCACAGCTTGTTGCCTTGCCTAGTGACGGAAAAGTGGCGCTGTCTGAGCAGCATGCAGCTCAAGTGAACACGGCACGACAAGGGGTTTCAATGTCGATGGCACAGCAGGCTAACCATTCAGAAGTGAAGCCAACGGCAGCGCAAGTCCCACTCAATTCAGATAAAGTAGCGGTGTCATCTACACCGGATGCGCTACTGACCGCAAATACGAATCCTACGGCTCAGGCTAATGCTGAATTAAGCAAGACGGTGATGAATGCCGGTTTAACGGCGAGCGCACTTAAAGCCGCTGTGAATAAGCAAGATAAGAATGAGCCACAACATGGTTTTGCTGGGCAAATTCAAGCGGCAGCGAGCCATCAAGGTGTGAATGCGACTCAACAAGCTCGCATTGATGCGGCGCAGCAAGCACAGCTCCCATTACAGTTGACCAAAGAGTTGGCCAATGAACAAATGGCGGAAAAAGTGCAGATGATGATGTCAAAGAATTTGAAAAATCTCGATATCCGTCTTGATCCGCCGGAACTTGGGCGTATGCAGATCCGCATGACCATGAATAATGATTTGGCTAACGTGCACTTTACGGTGACAAACCCTCAAGCTCGCGAGATCATTGAACAAACCATGCCACGTCTGAGAGAAATGCTTGCTCAGCAGGGGATGCAGTTAGCAGAGTCTTCCGTTCAGCAGCAAAGCAGTGGTCAGCAACAAGAACGACATACGACGTCTGAGCAGAACGGTCAGGGGGCATTAAGTCGAGAGCTTTCGCAAACGTCAGATGAAAACGTTGATGGTGATGTGAATCTTGATTTGAATGTGGCGTCAAAGCGTGATGGAATTAGTTTCTACGCATAGAATAGCAGCCTGAAATGATAATAAATAACCTCAACCTAGGTTAAGTAGTAAGAAAAAGAGGCAGGAATGGCAGAAGAACAGCGACAAGGAGCCGACGCTCCTAAAGGAAAAAGTAAGCTATTGATCATCATTATCGCAGTGGTCGTATTGCTTGTTGGCGGTGGTGCAGCGGCATTCTTTTTCATGGGTTCTGACGAGCTAGCGCAAAGAGAATATGCCCAGCAAGCACAAGCTGCAACGGCAGCTGCCCCCATTGCTTATGTGAATATTCCACAGCCCTTTATTTTCAATGTGACGGGTGACCGTCGTGATAGACTAGTGCAAATCCAAGCACAGCTAATGGTGCGTGGTAGTGAGAATGAGCAGCTTGCTCGTTACCACTCTCCTCTTATCGAAAGTTCATTGCTGTCAACCTTTGCCTCGGCCACTGTTGAGCAACTACGCTCTCCTTCTGGCCGTGTTGAGCTGCGTGACCGTGCGTCTGACGACATTAAAGCGGCGCTGAACGTGGCCGTAGGCAAGCCAGTCATTGAAAAAGTGCTGTTTACAGATTTTGTAATTCAATAGGTATAACGTGACCGATCTATTAAGCCAAGACGAGATTGATGCGCTGCTACACGGGGTTGATGATGTTGATGACATTGACGACTCCATAGATAACGACATCGAAGGTGCTGTCAGTTTCGATTTCTCGTCTCAAGACAGGATTGTACGTGGCCGCATGCCAACGCTCGAACTTATTAACGAGCGTTTTGCACGACATTTGCGTATTAGCCTGTTTAACATGTTACGCAAAACGGCTGAAGTGTCGATTAACGGCGTACAGATGATGAAATTTGGTGAATACCAAAACACCCTATACGTTCCAACGAGTTTGAACATGGTGCGTTTCCGTCCGCTTAAAGGCACGACGTTAATCACCATGGAAGCGCGTTTGGTTTTTATTCTGGTAGAGAACTTCTTTGGGGGCGATGGCCGATTCCACGCCAAGATTGAAGGGCGTGAATTTACCCCAACCGAACGACGCATTATTCAGTTACTGCTGAAGATTGTTTTTGAAGATTATAAAGAAGCGTGGTCTCCAGTAATGGGGGTTGAGTTCGAGTACTTAGATTCAGAAGTGAACCCAAGTATGGCAAACATCGTGAGCCCGACAGAGGTGATCGTTGTGAGTTCGTTCCATATTGAAGTGGATGGCGGCGGCGGCGACTTCCACGTGGTGATGCCGTACTCAATGGTGGAACCCATCCGTGAACTGCTTGATGCGGGTGTACAGTCGGACAAGATGGAAACCGATGTGCGCTGGAGCTCAGCACTGCGTGAAGAAATCATGGATTGCCCAGTAAACTTCCGTGTGAATTTGCTAGAGAAAAACATCTCTCTTCGTGATTTGATGGAGTTGCAACCGGGCGATGTGATCCCGATTGAGATGCCTGAACACGCAACCATGTTCATTGAGGATTTACCGACATACCGAGTGAAAATGGGTCGCTCTGAAGACAAAATGGCAGTACAGATTTCTCAAGAAATCGAACGCCCGAATGTAGTAAAAACCGATTTAGCGTTTTTGAATAAAGACATCATGTCTGAACTTGAGAACGACGACGATACTGACGACTAAAAATACTTTACTGAAGTTACGCGCCTCCGGGTTCAATGGTTTGAAACTGGACTATAACGGCGCGAATAGGTTTAACACAGGACATTAAAATGGAACTAAGTGACGATCAAAAGCTTGCAGACGAATGGGCAGCCGCTCTTGGCGAAGACCCGTCAGCGCCTTCTATTAACGTAGATGAAGTATTGGCAGCGCCACTGGAAGAGTTAAAAGATACCTCAAGTCCAATCACTGATGATGAGCGTCGTAAACTCGACACCATTATGGATATCCCAGTAACCATCTCTATGGAAGTGGGCCGTTCACAAATTAGCATTCGTAACTTACTGCAATTGAACCAAGGTTCAGTCGTGGAGTTAGATCGTTTAGCGGGTGAATCATTGGACGTATTGGTTAACGGCACGTTGATCGCGCACGGCGAAGTGGTTGTCGTCAACGATAAATTTGGTATTCGTCTAACCGACGTGATCAGCCAAACTGAACGCATCAAAAAGTTGCGTTAATATGAGCCGTTCAATTAAACCGAGATTGAAGCAAATCACAGGAGCACTGAGCTTAATGCTAAGTGCTCCTTATGCATTTGCGGCCGCACCAAGTAATCTAGATCTCGCGACGACTCTTGGCTCATTAGTACTGGTGATTGGTGTGATCTTATTGCTGGCTTGGCTGCTTAAACGCATGCAAGTACCGACAATGGGACAGCAAAAAGGTTTGCGTATTGTCAGTCAATTGCCTGTGGGTACTAAAGAACGTATTGCGGTTGTCCAAGTGGGCGAGGAGCAGTTTTTGGTGGGGATTACCAGTCAATCTATCCAAACCCTAGCTAAGCTTGAAACGCCACTAAAAGAGGAAGCGTTAGCAAGCAGCGCTTTCGCCAGTCACTTTAGTCAACTGATAAAAAAACATGATCAAGGATAATTCGATCCGCCGGCTTTTCACCAGCTTGATACTGCTGGTAGGCATGCTGCTGTCATCTCTTTCGTTTGCTCAGGCAGAAGAACCGACGTTGCCTTCAAACTTGGCAGCAGGTGATAGTGTGACTGTACAGGCAATGCAGAGTGACAAAGGCGCAAGCCGTTCGATGTCTGTCAGCAATGGTAGTGGTATCCCAGCCTTTACCATGACCACCAATCCAGATGGCAGTGAAGATTATTCGGTGACGCTACAGATCTTAGCGTTAATGACCATGCTGGGTTTCTTGCCTGCGATGGTGATTTTGATGACTTCGTTCACGCGCATCGTCGTGGTGATGTCGATTTTACGTCAGGCGATGGGTCTGCAGCAAACGCCGTCAAATCAGGTGATCATTGGCATTGCACTTTTCTTGACTTTTTTCGTCATGTCACCGGTTCTAAACGAGATAAATGAGCAAGCGGTTCAGCCGTACTTAAATGAGCAAGTGACGGCACGCCAGGCTTTTGATGCAGCACAAGCGCCGATGAAAGCGTTCATGCTGAAACAAACGCGTATTAAAGATTTGGAAACCTTTGTCAATATGTCGGGCGAGCAGGTGAGCAACCCAGAAGATGTGTCGATGGCAGTGCTGATCCCGGCCTTTATTACTTCTGAGTTGAAAACCGCGTTTCAGATTGGCTTTATGCTATTTCTGCCATTTTTAATCATCGACTTAGTGGTCGCTTCAGTATTGATGGCAATGGGTATGATGATGCTGTCTCCGATGATCGTATCGCTACCATTTAAACTCATGCTGTTTGTACTAGTGGATGGTTGGAATCTAATATTGTCGACACTCGCCGGCAGTTTTGCCCTTTAGATGGCACAGAGAGAAGAGGGTAGGACATGACTCCTGAAATGTTTGTCGATCTTTTCCGTGAGGCACTGTGGATGGTGCTTATCATGGTTTGTGCCATTATTATCCCAAGTTTGCTTATTGGTCTTATTGTGGCCGTATTTCAAGCGGCGACCTCTATTAATGAACAAACGCTGAGCTTTTTACCGCGTTTGATCGTGACCTTACTCGCGTTGATGCTGTTTGGCCATATGATGACGCAAATGATGATGGACTACTTCTATGGCTTGATTGAGCGTCTGCCTCAAGTGCTGTACTAGGGGCGATAATGGAGTATCCAACCGGGGTTGTCTTAGACTGGATCGCCAACTATTTCTGGCCTTATGCGCGCATCTCCGCGATGTTGATGGTGATGACGGTAACCGGAGCGCGTTTTGTCTCGCCTCGAATTCGCCTCTATCTTGGTCTTGCGATCACGTTTGCCGTGATGCCTGCCATTCCTGCTGTTCCACAAGATATTGAATTGCTCTCGTTTCGTGGCTTTATGACCATCGCCGAGCAAATTATCATTGGTGTTGCCATGGGAATGGTGACGCAGTTCATGATCCAAACTTTTGTATTGCTAGGCCAAATCCTCGGTATGCAGTCAAGTATCGGTTTTGCGTCAATGGTTGATCCTGCGAATGGTCAAAGTACGCCGGTACTGGGCCAGTTGTTTATGTTCCTAGCCACCATGTTCTTCCTAGCGACCGATGGGCACCTTAAGATGCTGCAATTGGTGGTGTTCAGTTTTAAAACCCTACCAATAGGCTCTGGTTCGTTAAATTCGGTCGATTTTCGTGAAATGGCGGGGTGGTTAGGCATCATGTTTAAAACGGCATTGAGTATGTCGTTGTCGGGTATTATTGCGCTACTGACCATTAACTTGTCATTTGGTGTCATGACCCGTGCAGCTCCTCAGTTGAACATCTTTTCGCTCGGTTTTGCATTTGCTCTGATGGTGGGTTTATTACTTTGTTGGTACATTCTGGCTGGTTTATACAGTCATTATGAAATGTTTTGGTCAGTGGGTGAGGCGCAGATTTGCCGGCTCATTCGCTTAGATTGTTAGGAGGCTGGTTTGGCAGAGTCAGACGGTCAGGAACGCACCGAAGAAGCCACACCCAGACGGTTACAACAGGCAAGAGAGAAGGGGCAAGTTGCTCGCTCAAAAGAGCTCGCATCCGCATCAGTATTGATTGTAGGGGCTGTCGCGTTAATGTGGTTTGGCGAGTCACTAGCACGCGCGTTGTTCTCTATCATGAGCCGTCTATTTGATCTGCAAAGGGATGAGATATTCGATACCTATAAGCTGTTCGATATTGCTGGTGGCGCGTTGCTTGACTTGTTATTTCCGTTATTCTTAATTCTTGTCACTTTGTTTGTCGCTGCTATTGTTGGTGCGGCAGGGTTAGGTGGGATCAGCTTTTCAGTCGAAGCGGCGATGCCTAAATTGTCGAAGATGAATCCTCTCAGTGGATTAAAGCGTATGGTAGGCATGCAGAGTTGGGTTGAACTTGTAAAGTCAATTTTAAAAGTGGCACTGGTCACTGGCGTGGCCATTTACCTGATCCAAGCATCGCAGGCCGATTTATTTCAGCTTAGTATGGATGTGTACCCACAAAACATCTTTCACGCCCTCGATATTCTGCTTAACTTCATTTTGCTGATCAGCTGTTCGCTATTGATTGTCGTCGCGATCGATATTCCCTTTCAGATCTGGCAACACGCTGATCAGTTAAAGATGACCAAGCAAGAGATCAAAGATGAATACAAGGAAACCGAAGGTAAGCCGGAGGTGAAAGGTCGTATTCGTATGTTGCAAAGAGAAGCCGCTCAGCGTCGCATGATGGCCGACGTCCCGCAAGCCGACGTTATCGTCACCAACCCTGAGCACTTCTCAGTGGCGTTACGCTATAAACAGAAAACCGATCGCGCGCCCGTCGTCATTGCCAAAGGGACCGACCACATGGCAATGAAGATTCGAGAGGTAGCACGGGAACATGACATCACGATTGTCCCTGCTCCTCCATTGGCTCGTGCGCTTTATTACACCACAGATCTCGAACAGCAAATTCCCGATGGGCTATTCACCGCCGTCGCGCAAGTATTAGCGTTTGTTTTTCAGCTTAAACAATATCGTAAACGGGGTGGTCAGCGACCAAAAATCCAGGACTATGAATTTCCCATTCCTCCTGAGCACCGTCACTAATGAACGCGACGACGATGACAGTGGTTCCGAGCGAAAAAAAATGTATAAGCTCATAGGGTTGAGGGGTATTTGAGTGATTAGTCATTATTTTGGCGTTGAATGTGGTACACAGATTGCTTAAACAACAGGAATCAATAACAATAGCTAAATTTGACTAAAGCCGTTGCGTAGTATTTATGCCAGCATGTAGAAAGATCATCAGCATGTTGAAAGACGCTTCCTGACCGATTGAGACACCCCGCAGTATGAAGTTAAGCCTGCCATTTGCAGATAAATTACCAAAAATTCCTCAGCGCTCCATGCCGGCGATTGGTGCGCCTGTTATGGTTTTGGCCACCCTTGCGATGGTGGTTCTGCCTATACCTGCATTTCTGCTCGATCTGTTTTTCACCTTCAACATCGCACTCGCCATGGTCGTGTTGTTGGTCACGGTTTACACTCGTCGTCCGCTCGACTTTGCGGCTTTCCCGACTGTCCTTCTGATCGCGACATTGTTGCGTCTGGCGCTAAACGTGGCGTCGACACGTGTGGTATTACTTCACGGTCATGAAGGGGGCAACGCTGCGGGTAACGTTATTGAAGCGTTTGGTAGCGTCGTTATTGGCGGTAACTACGCTGTCGGTCTGGTGGTGTTCCTTATCTTGATGATCATTAACTTCATGGTCGTTACCAAAGGTGCGGGTCGTATTTCTGAGGTAAGTGCTCGCTTTACCTTGGACGCCTTACCGGGTAAGCAGATGGCGATCGACGCGGATTTGAACGCTGGTTTGATCGACCAAGAGCAAGCGCGTTTACGTCGTTTTGAAGTGACTAAAGAAGCAGACTTTTACGGCTCCATGGATGGTGCGTCCAAATTCGTAAAAGGTGACGCTATCGCCGGTATCTTGATCCTGTTTATTAACATCATCGGTGGCTTGTCTATCGGTATGGTTCAATATGGTTTGGGTTTTTCTGAAGCGATGCAAATCTACACCTTGTTGACCATCGGTGACGGTTTGGTGGCACAAATCCCATCATTATTGCTCTCTATTGCTGCGGCAATGATGGTAACGCGCCAAAATACTGATGAAGACATGGGTGAACAGCTGGTTTTCCAGATGTTCGACAACCCGAAAGCGCTAATGATCACCGCCATTATTCTTGGTGTAATGGGCATCGTACCGGGCATGCCACATTTTTCTTTCTTATCGCTCGCTGCCGTTGCGGGTGGCGCTGCTTATTGGTTAGACAAAAAACGGAAGCAGAGAGCAAAAGAGCCGGCACTGCCCGCTAAGGCAGAAGATGGCAGTGAGCCGATTTCTCAACGTGAACTCTCATGGGATGATGTTCAACCGGTTGATATTATCGGCCTAGAAGTGGGTTATCGTTTGATTCCTTTGGTGGATCGAGATCAAGGTGGCGAATTGCTTGAGCGCGTAAAAGGTGTGCGTAAAAAACTGTCGCAAGACTTTGGTTTCCTGATCCCAGCTGTTCATATTCGTGACAACCTAGAACTTACACCAAACAGTTATCGAATCACCTTGATGGGGGTGGCAGTGGGTGAGGCGGAAATCCGCCCAGACCAAGAGCTTGCGATTAATCCAGGCCAGGTGTACGGGATGATTGAAGGTGAGCCAACCATAGACCCTGCGTTTGGACTCGAAGCCGTTTGGATTCGTGAGGAGCAGCGTGAGCATGCGCAGGCACTGGGTTATACCGTCGTGGACTCTTCTACGGTATTGGCCACTCATTTGAGCCAGTTACTGACCAATAATGCTTCCCAATTACTAGGTCATGAAGAAGTACAAAATCTAATGGAAATGTTAGGCCGTAGTGCGCCAAAACTGGTGGAGAGCTTCATTCCTGATCAGTTGCCTCTTGGTGTGGTCGTTAAAGTACTACAGAATTTGCTTAACGAAGCGATCCCAATTCGCGATATTCGAACTATCGTGCAGACGTTGGCTGAATATTCAAGCAAGAGTCAAGAAGCTGACATTCTCACCGCTGCGGCGCGTATCAGTTTGAAACGCTTAATTGTTCAGGAAATCAATGGTATAGAGCCTGAGTTACCAGTGATTACGCTTATCCCTGAGCTGGAACAAATATTGCATCAAACTATGCAGGCATCAGGGGGGGAGTCCGCGGGGATTGAGCCGGGACTGGCAGAGCGACTTCAGTCCTCTCTGAGCCAAGCAACACAGGAACAAGAATTGAGAGGTGAACCTGCTGTTCTGCTAACCTCTGGTGTATTGCGTTCCACACTGGCGAAGTTTGTTAAGAACACAATACCTAACCTCCGCGTACTGTCTTATCAAGAAATACCGGACGAAAAACAGATCAGAATTGTGCAAGCCGTGGGCAATTAGCTCCGTGCATTATTAATGGATTAATAGTTTGAAAATAAAACGATTTTTTGCCAAAGACATGCGAGCCGCGTTACTTCAAGTGAAAGAAGAACTCGGCGCGGACGCAGTGATCATGTCGAACAAGAAGGTGGCAGGTGGAGTAGAGATCGTTGCCGCGATTGATGGCGAGTCGAATGCTTCTCCCTCTGCAAGCGCACCATTACTATCAAGCCGCACCACCGTTCAGCCGAATCGTTATAGTGAACATCGCCAGATGTCTTCATCCGTCGCCGACCGTTTCCAACATCGTCGTTTGGATGAAGACAAAATCAGCCTAAATGCAAACAATGAAAAATCAGGCTCGATGACGCAACGCTTCGCGAACATGCTCAAGCAATATAGCAGCGGCGCATCAGACTCTGACGAGCATGTTGCTGAAAACGAAGATTCGCTATCGGCGCTGTTACAACGCCAAAACAAGCACCGTGAAAGTTATGACCAAGAAAAGCCTGCACCGTATCAGGCAGACTCTCCTTTGGCAAAACTGATTGCTCAAGACAGTCGTTTTGAACGCCCAACCCCAAAGTTGGATCCAACGCGATATGACCGTCGTCGACCTACGGAAGATCGCGATGAGGCGGCGAGTGAGCTTGAGAACATGCGTGAAGAGATGACCTCGATTCGTCGCCTTCTTGAGCACCAAGTGTCGGGTTTGATGTGGCAAGAAGTCGAACGCCGTGAACCGCTGAGAGCGATGTTGATCAAACGCCTAGAGAGAATGGGCGTGTCTCCTGAGCTTGCTGATCAAATGGCGTGTTACATTCCAGAAGACACCAAACCGGCGCGAGCGTGGAAGGCTCTACTTTCTCTCGTGGCGGATCAAATCAATATTCCAAAGCAAGATATCCTTAAGCGTGGCGGAGTGGTTGCACTGCTCGGCCCTACGGGAGTGGGCAAAACCACCACCGTCGCTAAGCTTGCTGCGCGTGCTGCGATGGAATACGGTGCCGACAATGTCGCTTTGGTGACAACGGACACTTATCGTATCGGTGCACATGAGCAGCTCTCCATTTACGGAAGAATTATGGGATGTCCTGTAAGAGTTGCTAAAGATTCTAACGAGTTAGCCGATGTTATATATCAGCTAAGGAATAGAAGACTAATTTTGGTTGATACAGCCGGCATGGGGCAGCGAGATGTCAGACTCTCTGAGCAACTCGATACCCTGATGCAAGAGAGTGGTGAAGTGATTCATAGCTACCTTGTATTACCCGCTACTGCTCAACGTCGAGTGTTGCAAGAAACTCTGGACCATTTCCGACGCATTCCATTGTCGGGCTGTATTTTGACTAAGCTCGATGAGTCATTGAGCTTAGGTGAATTCATCAGTGTAGTGATTCAGAATGCAATACCAGTGGCTTATATTGCCAATGGTCAACGCGTGCCAGAAGACATTGTGATAGCACAACCAAAATACATGATCGCGAAAGCAAATGAACTGTTAGAGAAGTCGACAGAGAACGAACCTCACTTTTGGAACAGTGACAATGAAGAACTCTAGGGCGGCGGACTACTATGACTGAGAATATGATATACGATCAAGCAAGCGGCCTCCGTCGCTTAACGCAGCCATCATTGACCCAAGTAATCGCGGTTACCGGCGGAAAAGGTGGTGTGGGTAAATCAAACGTGACATTGGGTTTGGCGATTTGTATGGCTCGTCAAGGCAAGAAGGTGATGGTTCTTGATGCTGACCTAGGTTTGGCTAATGTTGACGTTATGCTCGGAATTCGCTCAAAACGTAATCTTGGGCATGTCCTAGCAGGAGAATGCGAGCTAAAAGATGCGATTGTTGAAGGCCCTTATGGTATAAAGATTGTCCCTGCAACGTCGGGCACACAAAGCATGACGGAACTCTCACATGCTCAACATGCCGGACTGATTCGCGCATTTGGTAGCCTTGAAGATGAGATGGATGTACTGCTGATCGATACCGCTGCGGGTATTTCAGACATGGTCATCAGCTTTTCTCGTGCAGCTCAAGAAGTGGTGGTTGTGGTTTGTGATGAACCGACTTCCATCACCGATGCTTACGCATTAATTAAGCTATTGAGTAAAGAACATCAGGTGCAACGCTTCAAAGTTGTTGCAAATATGGTCAGAAGCTACCGTGAAGGTCGAGAATTGTTTGCAAAGTTGACGCTAGTCACAGAGCGGTTCTTGAATGTTAGCCTTGAACTCGTAGCATGTATTCCATTGGATGATAAAGTACGCCAGGCCGTTAAAAGGCAGAAGATAGTGGTGGATGCATTCCCTCGCTCTCCTGCGGCTTTAGCGATCAGCTCATTGGCGAACAAAGCTCTTACGTGGCCAATACCTAAAACACCAAGTGGTCACCTTGAGTTTTTTGTTGAAAGATTACTAAATCGTACCGAATTCACAGAGGACCCTTTTGGTGAATAACGCGATAACCTATAACCAACATGGCAGATTTAATAGTCAGCAGGCGTTCATCGAGCGCTACTCAGTGTTGGTTAAGCGTATTGCTCACCACCTGTTAGGCCGCTTACCGCCGAGTGTTCAGGTAGAAGATTTAATTCAGGCTGGAATGATCGGTCTTATCGAAGCTCAGCAGAATTATGATGGTTCTAAAGGTGCGAGCTTTGAAACTTATGCTGGTATCCGTATTCGCGGAGCAATGTTAGATGACATTCGCAAAGGCGATTGGGTACCACGTTCTGTTCATAAAAATAATCGAGAGATTAACCAAGCGGTTGCAGAACTGGAAGGCATTCTAAACCGTGATCCTTCAGACTCAGAAGTGGCAGCGCATCTCGGTATGACACTAACTCAATATCATAGTGCGCTTACCGACATAAACTGTTCAAGGTTAGTGGGGATTGAGGACTTAGGTGTCTCTGATGATGTGATTTCTCCAGCGGATGAAACCGATGATAGCAACCCGTTCAAAGGTGTGGCTGATGAATCGTTTCGAAAAGCACTGGTTGAATCAATAAAACAGCTCCCAGAGCGTGAAGCTTTGGTTCTTTCGCTTTATTATGACGAAGAACTTAACTTGAAAGAGATTGGCGATGTGTTGGGCGTAAGCGAATCTCGCGTAAGCCAAATACTGAGTCAATCTATGCAACGTTTACGCACCAAGCTCAGTGCGTGGACACAAAATGACTAAACACACTGATTTTACGATTCAGTGGAGGCAATTTTGAATAAAAACATGAAGATCCTTATTGTTGATGATTTCTCAACAATGCGCCGTATTGTTAAAAACCTACTTCGTGACTTGGGTTTCAATAACACTCAAGAAGCGGATGATGGTTTAACTGCATTACCAATGCTGAAAAAAGGTGACTTCGACTTTGTTGTGACTGATTGGAATATGCCGGGAATGCAGGGCATTGATTTGCTTAAACACATCCGTTCAGATGCAGAATTAAAGCACCTTCCTGTTCTTATGATCACTGCAGAAGCAAAGCGTGAACAGATCATCGAAGCCGCTCAAGCAGGTGTAAACGGTTACATCGTGAAGCCATTTACCGCAGCAACACTAAAAGAAAAATTAGATAAAATTTTCGAACGTTTATAACCCTTACTTTCTCTTTGTTAACCGAGTCATTACTCCTAATACTAAAGGATGGCTCGTTTGACACTTAAAAAGTGATAAGAAAGAACGAAACGTAAAAGGGTCTATTCAGGATGATCTCACTAGAGCAGGCGAAGTCGCTCGTTCAGATGCTAGAAAATGGGGAACAAGACCAAGCGAATGAGCTTGTTGCCTCGATATATGAAGGTGATGGAAATCCGATGCTTCAAGAAATCGGAACATTAACCCGTGACCTTCATGATTCACTTAATCAGTTCAATCTCGAACAACGCATGACTGAAATCGCGAAAGCGGAAATCCCAGACGCTAGGGATCGCCTGCAATACGTGATTGATAAAACCGAACTAGCGGCAAACAAAACCATGGATGCGGTTGAATGCTGCTTGCCTATCGCTGATAACCTGCACGAGTGCCTTCAACAAGTTCGCCCTCAGTGGAACGAACTCATGCATGGCCGCATAGAATTAAGCGAATTTAAAACGCTTTGTTACCGCATTGATGAACTTTTAGTTCAAGTCGAGGGTGACAGCACCGAGCTGCGTGGTCAATTGACCGAGATTCTAATGGCACAAGATTTCCAGGACTTAACTGGCCAAATCATTCGTCGCGTGATTACGCTTTCCAATGAAGTGGAAGAGCGCCTGGTTGAGATCTTGACCGTCTTTTCTGGTAGTAAAGCCGCAGAACCGACTCAAGTTTTTGCAAAACCGACAGATAAAAAGAATAAACCATCAAGTGAAGCAGAAGGCCCTATTCTTCATCCAGAGCTAAGGGAAGATGCGGTTTCATCGCAGGACGAAGTCGATGACTTATTGTCCAGTCTTGGATTTTAAAGGTAACGTATGAGCTACGATTTAGACGAAGATATTCTTCAGGACTTTCTCATTGAGGCTGGAGAAATCCTGGAACTGCTGTCTGAGCAGTTGGTAAAGCTGGAAAATAACCCAGAAGATAGGGACTTACTTAACGCGATTTTCCGCGGCTTCCACACGGTTAAAGGTGGTGCTGGCTTCTTGTCTTTGACTGAACTGGTGGACACTTGTCACGGTGCAGAGAACGTGTTCGACGTGTTGCGAAATGGCCAACGCTCAGTCACGCAAGGTCTAATGGATACCATGTTGAAAGCGTTGGATACAGTGAATACTCAGTTCCAAGCGGTTCAAGATCATGAGCCTTTAGACGCGGCAGATCCCGCATTGCTTGATGAACTTCACCGTCTTTGCAAACCAGAATCTGAAGACGAAATCGCGGCAGTGGTTGATGCGCCTATTGTAACGCCTGAGCCTGTTGTCGAGCAGCCAGTTGTACCCGCACAGTCAAACTCTGCGTCAGCAAGTGTTGGCTCTGTTGATGAAATCACTCAAGACGAGTTCGAAAGGCTGCTTGATGAGCTGCACGGTAAAGGTACGGCTCCGGGGGCATCCACGCAAACGCCAGATGTGCCAGAAGAGCCGCTTCAAGTGAATACCCCTGTGGCAGACAGTGGTGACATTACCGACGATGAGTTCGAGAGACTTCTAGATGAGCTGCATGGCATCGGTAAGAGCCCGTCTGCATCAGACGCTGTCTCAGTTGAGCCGCCAAAAGCGCAAGAGCCAGTTGCTCTAGCTGCATCTTCGTTTTCAAGTGATAGTGACCTGATGACAGATGAAGAGTTCGAAAAGCTGCTTGATGAATTGCATGGTGCAGGTAAAGGCCCATCAATTGAAGAGCTCGAGTTTGCAACAAAACTTGCATCGGAAAATGTTGTATCTGAAACGCCAAAAGCGAAATCAGCACCTCAGCCTGAACCTGTCACCGTGGTGCCCGAATCTAAGCCGGAAGTAAAACCGATTGCGATAAAAAAAGAAGCTAAAGCAGTAGCGCCTGCGGCTAAAAAACCGCAAACGGAAGCCACGGTTCGTGTTGATACTTCAACCTTAGACACCATCATGAATATGGTGGGGGAATTGGTGTTGGTTCGTAATCGTCTACTCAGTCTTGGCTTGAACAGCAACGATGAGGAAATGTCGAAAGCGGTATCCAACTTGGATGTTGTGACTGCCGATCTTCAAGGCGCAGTAATGAAAACCCGCATGCAGCCAATCAAAAAAGTATTTGGCCGTTTCCCTCGCGTGGTTCGCGACTTAGCGCGTAATCTGAATAAAGACATTGTGCTGGAAATGCGCGGTGAAGAGACCGACCTAGATAAAAACCTAGTAGAAGCATTAGCGGATCCATTGATTCACTTGGTGCGTAACTCGGTTGACCACGGCATTGAGATGCCCGATGACCGCGTAAATGCGGGCAAATCACGCACTGGTAAAGTGATTCTTTCTGCATCTCAAGAAGGTGACCATATTGAACTGGCTATCGTCGATGATGGTGGCGGTATGGATCCAGATAAACTTCGTGGTATCGCAGTGAAACGTGGCATGATGGACGATGACGCAGCGGCTCGCCTTACCGATAAAGAATGCTTTAATCTGATCTTTGCACCAGGCTTCTCAAGTAAAGAAAAAATTTCTGATATCTCCGGTCGTGGCGTGGGCATGGATGTGGTTAAGACGGCAATCAATACCCTAAATGGCTCTATTGATATCGACTCTGAGCTTGGCAAAGGAACGAAGATTACTATCAAAGTACCATTAACACTGGCAATCTTGCCGACGTTGATGGTTGGCGTTGGAGGCCACCCGTTTGCGTTGCCGTTAGCGTCTGTGAATGAAATTTTCCATTTAGATCTTAGCCGTACCAATGTTGTCGATGGTCAATTAACCATTATTGTTCGCGATAAGTCTATTCCTTTGTTCTACCTACAGAATTGGCTAGCACCGAAGTCTCCTCGCATTCAAGAACGTACTGGGCATGGTCACGTGGTGATTGTTCAAATTGGCAGCCAGCGCGTAGGGTTTGTGGTTGATACTCTAATTGGCCAAGAAGAAGTGGTTATCAAGCCACTAGACAACTTATTGCAAGGTACGCCAGGAATGGCTGGTGCGACGATCACGAGTGATGGTCACATTGCATTGATTCTTGATGTACCAGATCTACTTAAGCAGTATGCTGCAGCTTCACGTATTTAAGTGAAGCTGAAGTTTATAAAAGGAATAAAATGGCGATTAAAGTACTAGTTGTTGATGATTCAAGTTTTTTCCGTCGTCGCGTAAGTGAAATCATCAACTCAGAATCGCGCCTAGAAGTGATAGACGTTGCTGTTAATGGTCGAGAAGCGGTAGAAAAAGCCAAATCACTGAAGCCAGATGTCATCACGATGGATATTGAAATGCCAGTCATGGACGGTATCACTGCCGTTCGTGAAATCATGGCTACGTCTCCTACGCCAATCCTGATGTTTTCATCCCTGACTCACGATGGGGCGAAAGCCACACTTGACGCACTAGATGCTGGTGCGCTGGATTTTTTACCGAAAAAATTCGAAGACATTGCACGTAATCGTGATGAAGCGGTGTCGCTACTTCAGCAGCGTGTGATTCAAATTGCTTCTAAGCGTGCCTTTCTGCGTCGCCCAATCGCAAAACCGGCTGCGATGCCTGCCAGTTCGATTAGTCGTCCATTGGCATCTCGTATGGCAGCGCCAACCGCATCGACGCTAAGTCGTCCATTGGCAGCAAAATTCCGCGCTTCGGGCAAAAAATATCAGTTAACCGCAATCGGTACTTCAACCGGTGGCCCTGTTGCACTGCAGAAGATACTGACCCGCCTGCCAGTCAATTTTCCGCACCCCATTGTGCTGATCCAACATATGCCAGCAACCTTTACCGCAGCGTTTGCTAGTCGCTTGAATACACTATGTAAGATTCAAGTTAAAGAAGCACAAGATGGTGATGTGTTACAGGCTGGCGTTGCTTACCTAGCACCAGGCGGCAAACAAATGATGGTGGATGGTCGCGCGGGTGCGGCTCGCCTTCGAATTATCGATGGTGGCGATCGTATGAACTACAAACCATGCGTTGATGTGACTTTTGGTTCGGCGGCGAAAGTATACGGCGACAAAGTACTGTCCATGGTGCTGACAGGCATGGGTGCAGATGGTCGTGAAGGTGCACGCATGTTGAAAACGGCAGGCTCAACCATTTGGGCGCAAGACGAAGAAAGTTGTGTCGTATATGGCATGCCGCAAGCCGTCGCGAAAGCGGGCATCTCTACTGAAGATTTACCTCTTGACCGTATCGCAGAGCGAATGTTGGTAGAAGTCGGTTTAGCGCAGGAAACATCATGATCGTTTGGAGTGTAGCGAACCAAAAAGGTGGGGTGGGTAAAACCACGTCGACGGTGACATTAGCGGGTCTGCTAA
The DNA here is from genome assembly GCF_052877535.1 of Vibrio sp. PNB23_22_6. Lineage (NCBI taxonomy): Bacteria > Pseudomonadati > Pseudomonadota > Gammaproteobacteria > Vibrionales > Vibrionaceae > Vibrio > Vibrio sp. PNB23_22_6. Next base: position 113,475 of record NZ_JBNFXP010000003.1, read on the forward strand.
GTCAGAAGGGACATCGTGTGCTGATGGTCGATACCGATCCACATGCGTCGCTGACCACTTACCTTGGGTATGACTCAGACACCGTTGCTTCAAGTTTGTTTGACTTATTCCAGCTTAAGACGTTTTCGCGAGATACGGTAAAGCCGTTGATCTTGCAAACCGAGTTGGAAGGGATGGACATTATTCCTGCGCATATGTCATTGGCAACGTTGGATCGTGTTATGGGTAACCGCAGTGGTATGGGGTTAATCTTAAAACGAGCCCTTCAGGCGGTTGCTCAAGATTACGACTATGTGTTGATCGATTGTCCACCAATCTTAGGTGTGATGATGGTAAATGCACTGGCAGCGAGCGATCGAATTTTGATTCCCGTACAAACTGAGTTCTTAGCAATGAAGGGCCTAGAGCGAATGATTCGTACGTTAACTATCATGCAGAAATCGCGTCCTGATGGTTTCAAGGTTACCATTGTGCCAACCATGTACGATAAGCGCACGAAGGCGTCATTACAGACGTTAATGCAGCTGAAGAAAGATTACCCAAATCAAGTTTGGACGTCAGCAGTACCGATTGATACTAAGTTCCGAGATGCAAGTTTAAAGCATCTGCCAGTATCGCATTTTGCTTCTGGTAGCCGCGGCGTATTCGCATATAAGCAGTTATTGCTTTACTTGGAGAGGTTAATGTTCGATGAGTAGTCACGACATACTTTCCAGTGAACAAGCACTTGATGATTACTTTAGCGCGTTGCTTGGTGACGAGCCTGGTGCATCTGAGTTAGAAGATGAGTTTGACTTGCTGGCGAAGGAAGTATTGTCTACAGAGCCAGAGCCCAAATTACAACTGCAATACGCAGAACCGGAGTCGTATCAATACAGCGAAATGCATTCTCCAGAGTTAGAAGCGCCTAATTTGGAAGATGTTCAGCGATTGCTTAGCCAACTTGAGTCCACCAATGTGGTGGCAGAGTTGGACATCGACGACATTCTGGAGCAAAACACCATTGATATTGCAACTGAAGCAAAAGTCGTGGTGCCAGAAGTTGAAGTCAAAACAGCGTTGGAACCCGTTGAAGAAATTCAAGAGTGGGTGATCGACGAAGAGCCGATGCCGACTGTTGAGGTTGAACAACCTGAGCCAGTTTGGGAGCAACCAGAAATTGAAATGGTTGAACCGAATGTTGATGTTGAAGTGGAAATTGAACAACACACTGAGACAGAAACAGAACTGGAAACCGAAGCGGGTGCACAGTTACCCAATACTTGGAAAAGTACGCAGCGAAGCGCTGACTTTCAAGTGCTGTACTTTGATGTGAATGGCGTTACATTTGCCGTTCCATTGGATGAGTTGGGTGGTATTCACAATATTACAGAGCTGAACCACTTGATTGGTCGCCCTGCTTGGTACTTAGGTTTACAAACCAGTCGCGAGCAGCAGTTTGATGTTGTTGATACTGCAAAGTGGGTGATGGCTGATAAGCTTCGCAATGACGAATACAAAGATAAATATCAATATGTTGTTATGCTTGGCGATAGCATGTGGGGGCTAGCAAGTAACCAGTTAATGGGCACTGAAACTCTCAATGCTGATAAAGTCCGCTGGCGAGAACAGGCCGCCAAACGCCCGTGGCTCGCTGGAATGGTGAAAGAAAAAATGTGTGCTTTAATTCATGTCCAAGCACTTATAGGCATGCTAAACGACGGTTTAGATGTAAAATCAATGAATTAGATTTGGTCGGGAACGACATTAATGAGGATTAATTATGTCTCAAGCTTTTGAAGTTGAAGTGAAGAAAGATACATCGAATGACGAAGTTCTTCAGTGGGTGACGTTCCAATTAGAAGAAGAGACGTATGGCATCAACGTGATGCAAGTTCGTGAAGTCCTTCGCTATACAGAAATCGCTCCAGTCCCAGGCGCGCCAGATTACGTGTTAGGTATTATCAACCTACGTGGTAACGTTGTTACGGTTATTGATACACGCTCTCGTTTTGGCTTGATGGAAGGCGAAGTAACGGACAACACTCGCATAATCGTAATCGAGTCTGAACGTCAAGTGATCGGTATTCTTGTCGACAGTGTGGCGGAAGTGGTTTACTTACGTTCTTCTGAAATTGATACAACACCGTCTGTTGGTACCGATGAGAGTGCGAAGTTCATCCAAGGCGTAAGCAATCGTGACGGTAAACTGCTTATCCTTGTGGATTTGAACAAGTTACTTTCCGATGATGAATGGGATGAGATGGCTTACCTGTAACTGGTTGAAGAATCATGGCTGAAGAAACCTTTTTATCTTTGCCACTCTTAGTCGGTGGTGCGGCTTTTGTTATCCTAGCTTTGCTTTTGGTGCCGTTACGTATACGTGCAGGCTTAAGCAAGCAAATGGATCACCAGCGTGCGCAAGCTCGAAATGCCGAAAAAGAACGACAAAAGTTAAATAAGCAATTATTGGAAGTTCGCTCGGTGGTTGTTGGCTTAGGTCAGAAAGTCACTGAGCAAGAAGATGTTATTCGACATTTAAATGAGCGTGTTCGTGAGCTTGAACATGCTGATACAGACGGTCGCATGTACAGTCGCGCTTCAAAAATGGTTCAACTTGGTGCTGATATTAATGAGCTGATTGAAGAGTGTGAATTGCCAAAAGCTGAAGCAGAATTAATGCTTTCTTTGCAGAAAAAACTGGCTGGCAAAGAGAAGATCCCACCGTTGAGTAGTCAACCCTCTGATGAGCCGAGCTATCCACCGTTTGGAAGGCATCGATAAATGTATAAAAAAAGAAGCTACGGCTTCTTTTTTTATTTTTAAAATAAAAGCTTATAACCAAATATGATTAATTTCATTAAAGTGTGACTACAAGTTAACAAAAACTCACGAACTTACATACATCATCGCTTTCTTATCCTGTTTTGTCATATCTAAGCTGTGGTAATATAGCGACTCATTCATAATTTAGTTGAAGCTCTATGTTAGAAGTCTCTAACCTAACAGCGATCCGTGATGAGAGGATCCTGTTTGAAAACCTGCAGTTTGAAATTAAGCCTGGTGAATTAGTTCAAATAGAAGGGCGCAATGGTACAGGCAAAACGACATTGTTGCGTATTGTGACTGGGTTAGGCGACAGAGAAGAAGGTATCATCAAATGGAAAGGCGAGGTGATTGAGAAGTCTCGTGATCTTTTCCACCAAGATTTGCTTTTTTTAGGGCACCAAACTGGCGTGAAGAGAGAACTCACCGCGCTAGAGAACCTACGTTTTTATCAGTCTATTCATAATAATCGTTCCTCCGATGAAGAAATCTTTGCTGCTTTGACTCAAGTGGGCCTGGCTGGCAGAGAAGATGTGCCTGTAGCACAGCTTTCTGCGGGGCAGCAACGCCGAGTTGCGTTAGCAAGACTTTGGTTGAGTAACCAAATTTTATGGATTTTGGATGAGCCTTTAACAGCCATTGATAAACAAGGTATTAAAGTGCTTGAGTCACTGTTTGCGCGCCATACAGAGAATGGTGGCATTGTGATGTTAACCACACACCAAGATATGTTTGCAGATAGCACGAAACTTAGAAAAATTAAGTTGGGTGATTGAGATGATCTCTTCAATGACAACCATTATCCGTCGTGAGCTATTGATCGCATTTCGTCGTCAGGCCGATATTTTAAACCCACTGTGGTTCTTTATTATTGTAATCACTTTGTTCCCGTTGAGTATTGGACCTGAGCCAAATTTGTTAGCACGTATTGCTGCAGGCATTGTTTGGGTTGCTGCATTACTCTCTGCGTTATTATCATTGGAACGTCTATTTCGTGATGATTTTCAAGACGGTGCACTTGAGCAAATGATGCTAATGCCGATTCCTTTGCAACTTGTTGTTCTTTCAAAGGTGATGGCTCATTGGTTGTTAACGGGGTTACCTCTGATTTTGATCAGCCCACTGTTGGCCGTTTTGCTTTCTCTCGATTTTAACACCTGGTTGTCTGTGGTTCTGACACTGGTTATCGGTACGCCAGCGCTTAGCTTTATTGGTGCAATTGGCGTGGCATTAACCGTTGGGTTGCAAAAGGGTGGCGTACTTTTGAGTTTGCTGATTCTTCCGCTCTATATTCCAATTTTGATTTTTGCGACATCTGCAATTGATGCCGCTGCACTTGGTATGGCGTATAACGGTCAGTTGGCAATTTTAGGCGCGATGTTGATGGGGGCAATGACGTTAACCCCATTTGCGATAAGTGCGGCATTAAGAGTTAGTGTTAATTAACTCAATAAAGAGCGTCCTACTCGACGTTTGATCAAAGAATTATTTTTAAAGCACTGCTACGGTCTCGGCCCTCTGGATAGTGTCCCTGAAGTAAGAGCGAGAATTAAACATGTGGAAATGGCTCCATCCTTATGCCAAGCCAGAAACAGCTTATCATCTGAGTGGTAAGTTTCTCCCTTGGTTTTCTGTATTGGCCTTAGTCTGCTTATCGGTAGGTACGATTTGGGGGCTTGCGTTTGCTCCATCGGATTACCAACAAGGTGACAGTTTCCGAATTATTTATATTCACGTCCCTTCCGCCATTTGGTCGATGGGCGTTTATATGTCGATGGCGATTGCTGCATTTATTGGTCTAGTATGGCAGGTTCGGCTTTCTAACATGGCTGCTTTGGCAATGGCGCCGATTGGGGCGGTGTTTACCTTTATTGCCTTATTAACAGGAGCAGTCTGGGGAAAACCAATGTGGGGCACTTGGTGGGTGTGGGATGCACGCTTAACGTCTGAACTGATTCTTCTATTTTTATACCTGGGTGTGATTGCGCTTTACCACGCCTTTGATGATCAAAAAACAGCGGCAAAAGCGGCGGGTATTTTGGCGATCGTTGGTGTGGTTAATCTTCCTATTATTCACTTCTCTGTGGAGTGGTGGAACACGCTTCACCAAGGGGCAACGATTACAAAATTTGAAAAACCATCTATTTCGGCAAATATGCTTTGGCCGTTGCTATTGAATATTTTTGGCTTTGCGTTTTTCTTCGGTGCAGTGACGATGGTGCGTTTTAGAAACGAAATTATCAGCAAAGAGAGTCACCGACCTTGGGTGCGCAAGCTTGCTGCTGACAAAGCGCAGTGAGGGAATTGAATTATGCATTTTGAAACTCTAAGCGATTTATTTGCCATGGGTGGCTACGCGGCATACGTGTGGAGCGCATTTGGTATTACCTTTTTATCTATGATCATTTTGTTGGTTTCAAGTCTTCGTCGAGGGGATGCGTTATTGAAAGAAGTACAGGCAAAAATTGATCGTCAAACGCGCGTTGACGCGGCGAAAAATATGGAGAACACCTTATGAACCCGAGACGTAAAAAGAGGCTAGGCATTATTTTAGCCATTTTTATCGGTATCAGTGCCACGGTTGGTTTGATGCTTTATGCACTCAACCAAAACATGGATCTCTTCTATACGCCGACAGAGCTAGTTAACGGTAAGCCTGATGGCAGTAAGCCAGAGGTGGGTCAGCGTCTACGTATTGGCGGTATGGTTGTAGAGGGGTCTGTTCGTCGTGATCCTGAGTCTTTAAAAGTGAGTTTTGATCTGCACGATGTCGGCCCAAAAGTGACCATCGTTTACGAAGGTATTCTTCCGGACTTGTTCCGTGAAGGGCAGGGCATTGTTGCTCAAGGTATTCTAGAGAATGCAACAACAGTAAAAGCGTTCGAAGTTCTTGCGAAACACGACGAAGAGTACATGCCTCCAGAGATCGCGGAAGCCATGAAGAAAACGCATGAACCTTTGCAATATACTACCGAACAGAAACAAGGAAGCGGCCAATGATTGCTGAAATCGGTCACTTTGCTCTCATTCTATCGCTTGCGATGGCGGTGCTGTTAAGCATTCTGCCATTATGGGGCGCATCAAACAACAACACTATGCTGATGAATACAGCACGGCCGTTATCATGGTCGATGTTCATCATGCTGTTTTTCTCATTTATTATCTTGTGTTGGGGTTTTTATACTAACGACTTCACGCTGCAATATGTTGCGAGCAATTCAAACAGCCAACTTCCTTGGTACTACCGTTTAACTGCGGTTTGGGGCGCGCACGAAGGTTCACTATTGCTTTGGGTTCTGATTCAAGCAGCGTGGACGGTGGCGGTTGCAACCTTCAGCCGTGGTATGCCACAAGAATCGGTTGCTCGTGTACTTACTGTAATGGGTATGATCTCAGTGGGTTTCCTACTGTTCATTATTCTGACGTCAAACCCATTCCTACGTACGTTGCCATTCTTCCCGGTAGACGGTCGTGACTTGAACCCATTGCTGCAAGACCCGGGTTTGATCGTTCACCCACCAATGCTCTACATGGGTTATGTTGGCTTCTCGGTTGCTTTCTCGTTTGCGATTGCGTCTCTAATGACAGGCCGTCTTGATACGGCTTGGGCCCGTTGGTCTCGTCCTTGGACAACAGCAGCATGGGTATTCTTAACACTGGGTATCGCACTAGGTTCTTGGTGGGCTTACTACGAACTTGGCTGGGGTGGTTGGTGGTTCTGGGATCCAGTAGAAAACGCATCATTCATGCCTTGGCTAGCGGGTACGGCACTCATGCACTCTCTAGCAGTAACGGAAAAACGTGGCACGTTTAAAGCGTGGACAGTACTACTGGCGATCTCTGCATTCTCACTGAGCCTACTTGGTACTTTCTTGGTGCGCTCTGGTATTTTGGTATCAGTGCATGCGTTTGCGTCTGATCCATCCCGCGGTATGTTCATCCTAGGCTTTCTAGTGTTTGTCATCGGCGGTTCGCTATTACTGTTTGCTGTAAAAGGCGCTGCCGTCCGTGTTCGCGGCAACTTTGATTTGGTATCGCGTGAAAACGCACTACTATCAAATAACATCATTATTATAGCTGCGCTTGTGGTTGTGCTTGTCGGTACACTACTGCCATTGGTTCATAAGCAAATTGGCCTTGGTTCGGTTTCTATTGGTGCGCCATTCTTTGACATGTTGTTTGCTTGGCTGATGATGCCATTCTCGTTCTTGCTAGGCATTGGTCCACTGATCCGTTGGAAGCGTGACAATTTATCTAAGCTTGTTAAGCCAATGATTATCTCTGGCATCTTGTCTTTCGGCCTAGCCGCTGTGTGTGTTTACTTGTTTGCAGATTTCTTCTCAGTCATGGCTTACATTGGTTGGGTAATGGCAATCTGGATCATCTCGATGCACGGTTTTGAGCTATATGAACGCGCAACGCACCGTCATAGCTTTGTTGAGGGCGTACGTAAACTACAACGCAGCCACTGGGCGATGATGCTAGGCCATATTGGCCTTGCTGTTACCATTATCGGTATTGCGATGGTGCAAAACTACAGCATCGAGCGTGATGTTCGCTTGGCCCCTGGTGAGCACTTCAAGATTTATGGTTACGATTTTTACTTCTCTGGTTTGCGTGATAAAGATGGTCCGAACTATGACGGCTACATCGCAGACTTTGAAATCACTAACGATGGTAAATATGTTAATACGCTGCATGCGGAGAAGCGTTTTTACCGTACTGCGAAGTCAATGATGACAGAAGCGGCAATCGACCGAGGCATCACTCGCGACTTATACATTGCGATGGGTGAGCGTTTAGATGACAACCGTTCTTGGGCTGTACGTATTTACTACAAACCATTCGTTCGTTGGATTTGGGCTGGTTCTTTGATCATGTCTTTAGGTGGTATGTTAGCGATCTCTGATAGACGTTACCGCTTTCGTAAAACAACGAAGAAAGACGGGCAATCCAAGCTAGCGGAGAAGGAGGCATAATATGAATAAGAAAGTCTTATTTATCCCGTTGATTGCTTTCATGATTTTAGCGGGTATCTTTGCCACTCAGTTGGTGCGTAACCAAGGTGGCGATGATCCAACCAAGCTTGAGTCTGTATTGGTTGGTAAACCAGTACCTAAGTTTGATTTAGAGGACTTGGCGGAACCAGGCAAGCAATACGACCAGTCGATTTTTAAGGGTGAACCTTTGCTACTCAATGTTTGGGCAACGTGGTGCCCAACTTGTTACGCAGAGCACAAATACCTGAACGAATTGGCGGGCAAGGGCGTTAAGATCATCGGTATGAACTATAAAGATGATCGTAATAAAGCCATTGGTTGGTTGAACGACCTTGGCAACCCTTACCTCATTAGTCTATTTGATGGTAGTGGCATGCTAGGGTTAGATCTTGGCGTATACGGTGCACCAGAAACGTTTATTATTGATGCAAATGGTGTGATTCGTTACCGCCACGTTGGTGATGTGAACCCACGAAACTGGGCAGATACGCTAGAGCCGCTGTACAACAAGTTAGTTGAGGAGGCGAAGCAATGAAAAAGTTTATCTTAGCCGCTTTCGCCGCAATGACATTTTCGATTGCCGCTCATGCTGCGATCGAGGTGTATGAGTTCGACAACCTACAGCAAGAGCAGCAGTTCAAAGAGCTTGGGCACACCTTGCGCTGTCCTAAATGCCAGAACAACACCATTTCAGACTCTAACGCTGAACTCGCGCAAGACTTACGTAATAAGGTTTATGAAATGACCAAAGAGGGTAAGTCTAAAGACGAGATTGTCGATTACATGATTGCTCGCTACGGCAACTTTGTGACTTACAATCCTCCGTTTACTATGGCGACTGCCATTTTGTGGCTTGGGCCATTTGTGGTTGTTTTAGGTGGCTTTGGCTTGATCGTACTGCGTAGCCGAAAGTCCAAAACGCAGGCTGCACAAGATAGTGAAGAAGAATGGGACGCAGAAAAAGAAGCACGCCTAAAATCACTACTTGAAGAAGAGAATAACGGAGATAAAAAGTAATGACTCTATTTTGGATTGCTACCGTTGTTCTTACACTTGTCGCATGTGCACTGATTGCATTCCCGATCCTCAAGCAAAAAGCCAACAACGATGAAGTATTGCGTGATGAGCTAAACAAAGCGTTTTATAAAGACCGTCTTTCAGAGCTTGAAGAAGAAACCGACGAAGGTTTGGTTGAGAGCCAAGAGGATCTTATTTCTGATCTAAAGCAATCGCTATTGGACGACATTCCGGGTGAGAGTTCGCATAAAGAGACAACAGTTTCTCCGATGGCGGTTTTGATACCATCCGTGATTCTTACCGTGGTGATGAGCTATGGTCTGTACTACAAGTTTGGTGCATCTCAGGATGTGGTGCAGTGGCAGGAGGTGACATCAAACTTACCAGAACTCTCTAAGAAGCTGATGTCTGCATCATCGGAACCACTTAGTGAAGATGAAATGGCGGATCTCACGCTTGCATTGCGCACACGCCTGCATTACCAGCCAGAAGATTCCACGGGGTGGTTATTGCTAGGTCGTATTGCACTCGCAAATCGTGATGTGACAACAGCCATTGATGCAATGGAAAAGTCCTACAAGTTAGAACCGAAAAATCCAGATGTTCAGCTTGGCTATGCACAAGCATTGATGCTATCTCAGGATGATATGGAGCAAGCAACAGCACGTTCACTTCTCGGCAAATTGATGCAACAAGATTACGTCGATCTACGTGTGTTTTCTTTGCTTGCATTTGATGCTTTTGAGCGCCAGGATTTCCCGGCAGCAATTAAATACTGGGGCATCATGCAGCAGATGATTGGTCCAGAAGACAGCCGTTATGAAATGCTTGATCGAAGTATTGAAAGTGCTCGTAAACAAATGGGCGAGGCCGTTTCACCAGATAAGAGCGTTGCGGTAACCATTAATGTTGCGCCAGAGGTTCAACTTGATCCGAATGCGGTAGTGATTGTTTCAATCCACCGTGCTGATGGCTCTCCAATGCCAGTAGCCGCTGCTCGTTACCCTCTGGGGACTTTCCCTCGCACGGTAGTTCTAGATGACGGTAATGCGATGATGGAAGGCCAAAAACTGTCTTCTCTAGAGAAGTTGATCGTTCGTGTTCGCATTGACTCTGATGGCAACGTCGCAACACGTGACCAAGACTGGCACGGTGAGAGTGAAGTAGTGACATTTGGTCAGCCAGTGGAAGTCCTTATTGATAAACAGTATCAATAATACACAAGCGCTTCTGATATATGATACTCTGTGATTATCAAGGCAGATTTGTGGTATGACTACAAATGTTCGAGTAGAATGACGGAGGCCAGCATTAGCTGGCCTTTATTTTAATCGTCGTAATGGAACGCAGAATGTATAACAAGGGTAAATCTATCTTCTTGTTGCTGTTTGCAGTTGGACTGGTTGGTTGTTCAACGGCACCTGAACACGCAGTCACTGAAGAAAATGAAACGAATCAAACGACTTCTGATGTTTACGATCCGTTAGAAGGTTTTAACCGCGCGATGTGGGAAATCAATTACGAATACCTTGATCCGTATTTGGTTCGCCCAATTTCTCTTGCATATGTAGACTATACTCCTGTCCCTATTCGTTCCGGGATCGCTAACTTTTTGGCCAACTTAGACGAGCCAGCAAGCGTGGTCAATAACCTGATTATGGGGAACGGCACCAAAGCGGTGGATCACTTTAACCGCTTTTGGATTAACTCTACCTTCGGTGTTTTAGGGGTGTTCGATATTGCTACCGCCGCCGGTATCACCAAGTACGACAACAAAGCATTTAGCGACGCGGTTGGTCATTATGGTGTAGGTAATGGCCCATACTTTATGGTTCCGGGCTATGGCCCTTATACCCTGCGCGAAGTGACGGATACCGTTGATGGTATGTATGTGCCTTTGTCATACCTTAACTTTTGGGCTGGCCTCGGTAAGTGGGCACTAGAAGGGATGGAAAAACGCGCTTTGGTCGTTCCACAAGAAGCCCAACTTGAAGCATCGCCAGATCCATATGTGTTAACCCGTGATGTTTATCTGCAGCGCCAAGATTTTAAAGCGGAAATCACTACCACCGATGAAGTGGACGAAGACGAAGAAGCGTACTTGGATGAGTATCTAGAAGAAGATTTCTAAATGATTAACGCAGACAAACAAAAAAGGCTTAGCAAATGCTAAGCCTTTCTTTTATTGGTTGAAAATGTTCGAATTAGAACTTGTAGTTCGCTTGAACACCGATTAGCCATACGTTACCAGTTACTTCACCTTCAAATTTACCGCCGAATGCAGCGGCTTCTTTATCAGATTCATCGCGAGGCTCGCTGATTGGGGCATCTTTAGCAAAAATGTAAGTAAAACCAGCGTCTAGAGTTAGGTTATTAGACCATTCGTAGCCTGCGCCAACACTTAGCCATACGCGGTCCGTCTCTGGAATCGTTGTAGTACGGTATTTATCATCAACGGCTGACATATCGTAAGCAACACCTGAGCGCAGCGTCCATTTTTGGTCAAGTTGGTAGGTTGAACCAACAGCAAAACGGTAGTTGTCTTTCCAGTTTTCAGTTTTGATTAGGTTTGATTCTTCGCCAGGGAAGTCGGCAACAAGCTCTTTAAAGCTGCTCCAATTAGTCCAGTTGATGCTTGTATGAACAGCTAGTTGATCATTTAGTTGGTGGAAGCTTGCTAGCTCGGCGGTTGCAGGAAGTGTTAGGTCCATTGAGCCTGCTTTTTTCGCATAAGGTTTCGCAGGGTTGAATGCCATGCCATTTGCATGACCTTGAAGCGTCAGATCGACCGCTGATTTATATGCAAAACCAATGCGGTTGTTATCATTGATTTGCCATGCAGTACCCACTTGCCAACCCCAAGCTGTATCATCACCTTCCATGTATTTAAGTGGAAGACCTGCTAACTGGTTCATCTGTGGAGGCATAATCGCGCCAATGCTGCCGTCCGCCATGATGTAGCGGATTCCGCCACCAATGCTTAGCTGTTCGTTCAGTTTGTAGGCTGCATTTAGGTTTGCTTCCATCGAGAACACGCTCGCTTGGTTACCAAAGTTTGCTGCAGCAAAATCTTTACCTAGGTTAGCTTCCATGCCGTAGTTGGTGCCAAGTGCAAAACCAACTGCTAGCTTGTCATTGTATTGGTGAGAAAGGTAAAAGTTTGGAATGATGGCATCATGAGCAAAATCATGAGAGCTCGCGTTGTGTAGGCCATCGATGTAAGTCGATGTACCATCCACATCAATATTTGGGTTTACATAAATCGCACCAACAGACACCTGTGTACCTTCTAGGTAAGTCAGCATTGCCGGGTTGCGCCATTGTGAGCTTGCATTATCTGCCATTGCTGCTTCACCTGCGTACGCGCGGCCTAGACCTGTAGCAGAATATTCTGCAAGTTGGAAACCCGCCGCATTGGCGATGCCAGAGGTACTAAATAGGCTGAATGCCACTGCTGTTGATAGGAGAGTCTTGTTGGTTTTCATTGTAATGTTCGCTGAGTTATTGATAACGTGGGGCGAAAGTTTACGCCTAGAGTGTTTACTTTAAAAATGAGATTCCGTAAATGGTTGTTTTTCGAAATATAAAACCATAAAAACTTAATTAACTAAGATATAAAACCAATAGTGAAGGGTGTGTGAATAAACTTCAGCGAACAGTTGTGAGGCATAAAGGTGGTTTTTGATTACACCTGTACGCTTAAATTGAGTGAATAGAAAGTGATAGATATGAAAAAAAGACTGGAATTCCAGCCTTTTATATAGAGAGTGCTAATATTAGCTATCAGCGCTGTGCTTAGAAACTGCGGCTGTATTGTAAGCCGAATAGAATCGCGTCAGCGTGAGTCGTTGCAGAAATACTACTTACTGCGATACCAGCAACGTTAGTATCTTCATTTACTGACACGTCATCACCCATTAGGTAGGTGAAACCAAAGTCAACGTTAGATTTAGTGTCGATATGGTAAGTAAAGCCCGCTGATAGCCATTGACGATCTGAGTCAGGTACAGAAATTGACGTCACTTGATCCTGTGCACTGGTGTCGTACATGTAACCCGCACGCAGCGTCCAATCGTTGTTTAGGTAGTAAGTACCGCCGATCGCGTAGTGCCAGCCGTCTTGCCATTGGTAATCTTTGTTATAACTACCTGTAAGAAGTGAGTCTTTAAGGTTTTTAAACTCGATTTGGTCAAATGCACCCCAACCAATGTATTGGATCGAGTAGTGAACTGCGAATTTGGTGTCTTCAATTTTGTGGTAACCAGAGAACTCCGCCATATCTGGCAGAGGCAGAACGATTTTTTGACCTTTATCGTCTTTCGCTTCAAATTCAGGGCTGTAGCGGTAAGACAAACCAAAACGGTTATTTTCGTTTAGCTCGAATACAGTTCCCACATTAAAGCCAACAGCAAAACCGTCTGCTTTATCGACGTTTAATAACGTTGCCCCAGGTTTAACGCCCATTTCCGGAAGTGAGGGGAAACCCTGACCAGCGATGCGTTTCATTGTGCCTTGACCATAGATTAGATCTAACCCAGCGCCGAAGCTCCATTGCTCGTTTAGGCGGTATGAACCAGCAACACCAAAGTTAAAGCTCTTAACGTCTGTTAGACCACCATATTCAGATGCCACATAGCTGTCAGAGAATTCGGTTTTTGTACCAAAGTTGGAATACGCATTGACACCCCAAGCAAACTTGTCATTAACAGGAACAATGAGGTGAATGTTTGGTGCGATTGATGTCCCGCCTACGTCATCAGTGTTAGCGATATCTTGAGGAGGGAACATATTTGGAGCGACTTGGCAACCAACTCCACAGTATTTAGCATCTTTAACTTCTATCATTGAAGTAATGCTTTCAAAACCAAGAGATAGCTCCATTTTATCAAATAGCGCCATTGCTGCAGGGTTACGTGCCATTACCGCTGCATTGTCTGCGATTACCGCATCACCGGCGAATGCACGACCGACACCAGTCGCTGATTGTGCGTTTAGCTGGAAACCAGCCGCCATTGCTTGACTTGATGCCATTGCAACCGTCACTGCTAGGAGAGTCTTTTTAAACAGACGCGTATTCTGAGTCATTTTTTATTCCTTATAAGTTTCGTCTCTTTGGACGATAAGTTGAGCTTTTGCTCAGTGGCGCAGATAGTAGTATTAAGAGTGGACCATACAAATCCGACCATTGGATGAATTTGAATAAAAATTGCAGAAATGATGTCTAAATGTCGGGAAATTGCACCTAAAGTTCATAATTTAGAGTTATAACTCTAGGCTTGAGCTGTGTTGTGAATAGCGAGGTGGTAACTAATAATCAAAATGCCGCTAAATTTGTTGATTTAGCGGCATTTGCATGGGTATTGGTGCTTTATCGTCGAAGTTACTATATAGGTTGGAACCGTGGGGCAAGTTGGTTGGCAATAGCCTCGATGTCTTCACCCTTTTCACCGACGAGTATCATGCTTGCTTTACCAACCGGTTTCACAACGCCACTCATACCATCTTGATTAAAGTCCGTTGACTGTTCACTAGCAATGCCAGTAACAAATAAGGTGACTTTGCCGATTGCACCTTGGAATACCATGTGTAACGCATTGGATTCACCAAAACCACAGTGATTTAAGTAGTAGACGTGGTATGGGAACCCATCAGTAAACTGATAGTCAAATGGAGACATTTTGGCGTTAATTTGTGAGTTCGGGACATTTTCATTCAAGTGACGTATGAATGCCTCTTCGTGAGCCACGTGTTTCATGGCTGTCTCGGCCAAACTTGCTTGCGCGGGGGGGGCAATGATGTTGCCCCAGTTGAGCTGACCAATCAATAAGCCCGCAGTAAACGCGACAGAGGCCGCTAATGCCAAGGCTTTGCGTGCTAAGGTAGGCCTTATAACATTTTCATTACCAAGTGCGGTTGACGTTTGGCTAAACAAAATTTTGTCAGCCAAATCTTCTGGCACGTTGACATTCATTGCCTGTTTAATTTTTAGGTCGAGATCCAAAACGTCATCAACAAACTTACTGTTAGCATCATTCCTAGCTAAAGTTTGCAGAATCTCTTCATCTTTGTGTTTTGGATCCGACAAAATACGACGACGGAATTCTAAATCATCCATTTTTTTGCCCTCTTTGAGTATCTTGAGAATCCAACATCTCTTTAAGTTGATTGCGTGCGCGGAACAGTCGAGTCATCACCGTGTTCTTGTTGAGTTCTAGGATGTCACCGATCTCTTCGCCGCTGAAGCCACCAACAACCTGAAGGAACAGGGGTTCCCGATACTCGACATCCAGCTTCATGATTTGAGCTTGTAACCATTCCTGCTGATGATGAGGCTCATCGCTGACTTTGGCATCGTTGCCGTAGTCGTCGATATTCACTAAATCAAACTGTTTGCGCTCAAAGCGGCGCGCATTCTCTCGTCTTAATATCGTTATGAGCCAAGATTTAGCTGCCTTTTCATCTTGAAGACTATCGAGTGACTTCCACGCACGCAAACAGGTTTCTTGAACCAAATCTTCTGCAATCGCCTTATCTCTGCACAACCAGTAAGCGTAGCGGTACAAGTCCCTGTGATAGCCCCGAACAAGAGCTTCGTATTTTCTTTGTCTGTCCATATCAGAGTTGACCGGACTGTCGGAATTTTTCTTCCGGAATATTTTAAAAAGTGCCACAGGAGCCTCCATTTTGCTCTGTGAGGTCTAAAACACTGACTGTGACATGGATACACTGTCATTATCATTAGGTCCCTTGACCTTGACGGTTTGATAGTTTTGAAAATGGCATAATCGCTATAAAATTGATCTACTTCAAAATCTCACACAGCGAAGGCGCTATAGTACATCTTGTCATCTCGTTAGTCTTTGACGGCTAACATGTTGAGCAAGATGACACTTCCTTTTGAAGGCTGACTTTACTTTCTCCTAATCAGGAAACTGATTAATTTTACAATTGGCGTAGGTTAATTGTTTTATAGATATTCCGACCACACAACTTTGTGTGGTTTTTTTTTGCCTCAATTTCACGATTGTCCTCCCTCCTAGCCATCGCTTATCTATTTCAAATACGGAGGTGTTGGTGGTCATGCCCAAGCCCAAGCCACATCGCCCTTTGAGCGTTGGTATATACAAATAACGTCAAGTCGCAGAAGAATAGAACTACTTGCTTCACGTTTATTTAAACGTACGTTTGATAATTTTAACAACCTGATTACAATGATTCAGGTCAGACCTCTTGTATTTAAGGAGAAACAATGGGCAAGCAGGAAGTGAAAACACGCCATGGTGAACGTGTTGCTATTGTCGCAGGGCTTCGAACCCCTTTTGCTCGTCAAAGCACGGATTTTGGCCAGGTACCAGCGGTCGATCTAGGCAAAATGGTAGTGAGCGAAATGCTTGCTCGAACCGATATCGATCCAAAGCTAATTGAACAAGTTGTATTTGGCCAGGTGGTTCAAATGCCTGAAGCACCAAACATTGCACGTGAAATCGTTTTAGGGACTGGTATGCATGTCCATACCGATGCGTACAGTGTGACCCGCGCGTGCGCGACCAGTTTCCAAGCAGCGGTAAACGTTGCAGAAAGCATTATGGCTGGCAGCATTGATGTTGGTATTGCTGGTGGTGCGGACTCTTCTTCTGTTCTACCCATTGGCGTCTCAAAGAAACTTGCCGCTAACTTACTTGCGTTAAGTAAAACCAAAACGCTGGGTCAAAAATTCAACATTCTTAAAACGCTGAGTTTGAAAGATTTAATGCCGGTTCCTCCTGCGGTTGCGGAATACTCGACTGGTTTGTCGATGGGGCAAACCGCAGAGCAAATGGCCAAATCGCACGGCATCACACGTGCAGAACAAGATGCATTGGCACACCGTTCTCACTCATTAGCGTCTCAAGCATGGAAAGAAGGCAAGATTCAAGATGAGGTGATGACCGCTTTCCCAGAACCGTACAAAAAGTGGATCTCTGAAGATAACAATATTCGCCATGACTCTACTCTCGAAGGTTACGCGAAACTGCGTCCGGCTTTCGATCGCCAATATGGTAGCGTAACTGCAGCAAACAGTACGCCTCTAACCGATGGCGGTGCCGCTGTGATGCTCATGCGTGAAGGCAAAGCAAAAGAGCTTGGTATGGAGATTCTTGGCTATATTCGAGGTTATGCGTTTTCTGCTATCGGGGTCGAGATGGATATGCTGATGGGGCCATCTTATGCGACCGCTAAAGTGCTCGAAAACACGGGATTAGAACTTTCTGACCTCACACTCATTGATATGCATGAAGCATTTGCCGCTCAAGCGTTGGCCAACGTAAAAATGTTTGCTTCTGATAAGTTTGCTCAAGAAAACCTCGGACGTTCAAAAGCGATTGGTGAAATCGATATGGATAAGTTCAATGTGCTTGGTGGATCGATTGCGTATGGTCACCCATTTGCCGCAACAGGAGCGCGCATGATGACTCAAACTCTGCGTGAATTGAAACGTCGCGGTGGTGGGTTAGCATTGAATACGGCTTGTGCTGCTGGTGGTCTTGGCGCAGCAATGATTTTGGAGGTTGAGTAATGAGCGAGCAAAAAGCATTTAGTCTAAAGATTGATGAGCAGAACGTTGCTTGGTTAGCCATCGATGTTCCAAATGAAAAAATGAATACGCTTCAAGCCGCTTTCGCTGATGAAATGAAGGAAATCTTTGCCGAGTTAAAAGATACTAGCGGCATTAAAGGGATGATTGTTCATTCTCTTAAACCAGATAACTTCGTTGCGGGTGCAGATGTACGTATGCTGGAAGCATGTACCACCGCAGGAGAAGCGGAAGCGTTAGCAAAACAAGGTCAAGACTTATTCCAGCAGCTGTCTGATTTGCCTTATCCTGTCGTTGCTGCGATACATGGCCCTTGTTTAGGTGGCGGACTGGAACTGGCACTGGCGTGTGATTATCGAGTTTGTACTGATTCAAATGTAACCAAATTAGGTCTGCCAGAAGTTCAGTTAGGTTTATTGCCTGGCTCCGGTGGTACTCAGCGTCTTCCTCGCCTTATTGGTTTGTTGCCATCACTGGATTTGATTCTTACGGGTAAACAGCTACGTGCCAAGAAAGCGAAAAAACTGGGTGTGGTCGATGCATGTGTGCCGGAGACGATTTTGCTTGATGTAGCGAAGCAATTGCTCGAAAAAGGCAAAGTTAAGGGCAATAAAAAACAGTCAATCAAAGAGAAATTGGTGTCTGGCAGTGGATTAGGCCGTAAGTTTGTCTTTGAACAAGCCGCTAAGAAGGCCAACGAAAAAACGCGTGGTAACTACCCTGCGATGACCGCGATCCTTGAGGTCATTCAACATGGTTTAGAAAAAGACTTTGCTCAAGGTCAAGAGCTGGAAGCGAAGCGTTTTGGTGAGCTTGTGATGAGCTCCGAGTCTAAAGCCTTACGTTCGATCTTCTTCGCAACGACGGAGATGAAGAAAGAAAATGGCACCGATGCCGAGCCAGCGCAGGTGAAAAAAGTTGGCGTTCTCGGTGGCGGCCTAATGGGGGCAGGTATTAGCCATGTCACGGTGACAAAAGCAAAAACGCCAGTGCGTATCAAAGATGTTAGCAATGATGGCGTACTGAATGCTTTGAACTACAACTACAAATTGTTTGAAAAGCAGCGAAAACGCCGCATTCTAAGCAAAGCGGGTCTGCAAGCGAAAATGCTGCAACTTTCAGGCGGTATCGATTTTACGAGTTACAACCGTATTGACGTGGTCATTGAGGCGGTATTTGAAGATCTCGACTTGAAGCAAAAAATGGTGGCGGATATTGAAACCAACGCCAAACCAAGCACCATTTTTGCTACCAATACCTCGTCTCTGCCAATTCATAAAATTGCAGAAAAAGCACAGCGTCCAGAAAACATTGTTGGCTTGCATTACTTCAGTCCAGTTGAAAAAATGCCTTTAGTGGAAGTCATTCCGCATGAAACCACGTCAGATGAAACGATTTCAACGGTGGTAGCGCTGGCTAAGAAGCAAGGAAAAACGCCAATCGTGGTCAAAGACAAAGCGGGCTTTTATGTAAACCGCATTCTTGCACCTTACATGAATGAAGCGGCACACATCCTGTTGGAAAATGAACCCATTGAGCAGTTAGACGGTGCTTTGCTTAATTTCGGTTTCCCTGTGGGTCCAATCACGCTGCTTGATGAAGTAGGCGTAGACATTGGCGCGAAGATCATGCCGATCTTGGTTAATGAGTTAGGTGAGCGATTCAAAGGTCCAGACGTATTCGACACATTACTGAACGACGGCCGCAAAGGTCGTAAGAGTGGTAAAGGCTTTTATACCTATAAAGATAAGAAGAAAGAAGTCGATAAGTCGGTTTACAAGCTACTTAAGCTAACCCCAGAATCGAAACTGAGCGATAAAGACATTGCTTTGCGTTGTTTATTGCCAATGCTCAATGAAGCGGTACGTTGTCTTGATGAAGGCATCATTCGTTCGCCGCGCGACGGTGATATTGGGGCACTCTTCGGCATTGGTTTCCCTCCATTCTTGGGTGGGCCATTCCGTTACATGGATCAATTTGGTTTGAAGGAACTGGTTGAGAAGATGAACGAATTTGCAGCGAAATATGGCGATCGTTACGCACCTTGTGATGGTCTTCTGACTCGCGCTGGTGAAGGAAAAACGTTTTACTAGCAAAGATTGCCACCATTAATAAAAAGGCTTGCGTGATGCAAGCCTTTCTTTTTTCTTTCTCTTTTAAATGCGCCTTTCGGCAAACTAGCGTTTATTTCTTTTTGTCTTTCTTGCTTTTGTCATGGCCTTTGCCTGGATTGTCATCGCCATGAATGCTTGAGTTGCCTTTGTCACCCTTATTGCCTTTATTATTCTTGCCTGATGAACAGTCGTCTGACTTAATCGATACATTGTCACCATTAAGGCGCAAGCAATCTTCGCTTAATTCAAAATCATCGCCTTTGATGGTGATGTTTGCGTAAGCTGGGGCAAGTGGCATTAAAACAGCAGTAAGTAATAGTAGCTTTGTCATATTGTCCTCATGTATGAGTATGTATTTTTGAACAAGGTAATTGCAACATAAACGTCATTGCGATGTTTACCGTTTTGCACTACTTGGGCTATCCGAGACCACAATCCTTAGGGCGTAGCTGAAACTCTTCAATGGAACCAATTTCTTTTCCAAGATGAATATGTGGCGCATCAGCATGAGCTTTGCCCTGAGAATGCATCACTAATCGGTTTGCTGTGCGCGGCTTCAACTCATTGATAACAAAACGAATCATGTCGGTTCGCGTTAAGCCTTTTAATTCTTGTAACACTTTTTCACGCTGGTTGAACTCAGCGTCTTTATTGCCTATGGCAACCCATAGACGCTGCGCACGACCACGTAACGTGGTATCCGGTGCTGCTATCTGATTCCATAGCCCCCGCTTACTGCTGTGCCATTGATACTCGTTAAGCTCTAACAGCACCATATAAAAGGCATTCAAAAACTCATCTATTGAAGTGACAAGCTCTGCAGGCGCGGCGTGCGGAGATTGCACATACAGCACAATCCCCGGATGACGATTGAGTGGCATGTTACCCGTTCCAACCATATAGCCAAGTTGTTGCTTAGTGCGAATTTCATGGAAGAACGTCGCTGACATCAGATGGTTGGCCAAAGAATAGAGTGCGATACTACGAGCTGTGGTATCTGTACATTGGTGGTATATCACGACCGCTGAATCTTGCTGATTACAGTACACTTCACGCTGAAAACTACCGCGGCCTCCCAACATGACCAATGGACGAAGTGCCTCTTCGTAGCGTTGTTCCTTCACACGTAACGCATTTTTTAGGGTGGTTGCCATGTCATGAGCTTGTTGACGTTGCCAATCGCCGTAAACGAACATTTCAACGTGCAATTCGGAAAGAATCGATTCAACGAATACTGAAAGCTCGTCGACCTCAATCTCTTCTAATGCTTCGACCAAGGTGGCATAAGGGGGATTGTTTGGCTGAAGCAAACCAGTTAATGCATTGAAGAGCTGTGAAATTGGACGATCTTGAGACGAATTTCGCCAATTACGTAATAGTTGTTGTTTAATGGTTTCGAAGCGAATCGGATTGAAATCTCGTGCGGCGAAACGGA
Source organism: Vibrio sp. PNB23_22_6 (assembly GCF_052877535.1). Lineage (NCBI taxonomy): Bacteria > Pseudomonadati > Pseudomonadota > Gammaproteobacteria > Vibrionales > Vibrionaceae > Vibrio > Vibrio sp. PNB23_22_6. Next base: position 134,421 of record NZ_JBNFXP010000003.1, read on the forward strand.
GTAGGATCATCTCTAACAGTTGTGGCAGTTTTTGGCTAAAGCCCGATAGCGTAAGTGTCACGCCGCCTTGGTGTGCATACATGTTGTAGCCCATGCCAGCGATCTCAGCTTGATAGGTTTCTTGAGCCAGAGAGTCGAGGAACATTTCCACACATAAACGGGTTTTGACAATATTTTTGGGAGATGCAACCGCATGAGAGCTATCTATCGCAACATAGACCACTCCCTTGGGAACTCGAAACTCATCATCTTGAAGATGCCAAAGTCGGAAACCCTCTAAATCTTCAACCAATTCTGGCAACGATCCGCCATTTTCAAATGGGCGAGGATCCAACTCATAACAAATGTATGGGTTCTTTTCGGGTAAGACGAATTGCCAGCTTGGATCGATTTGATGGTAGAAGCGACGCTGCTCATCACGGAATTTTGTGACAGAGTAAGGGGTAAAATACCATTCGGCCGTGCGGTTGTACTCTAACCCTTTTGCGATCAATGTGATACGGACATTATCTATAACGAGATATTGTAGTAGAGATAGTTGTAACTGCTCATCATAGCCAGACATTTTATAATCACCATAGATGATATCTTCTGGCTGATAGTGCTGCATGTTGATGACGAGATGGCTGACGAGATCGAGTGGACGAGATGGCTCTTGAAAACGGAAAGCCGACTCTAGTACGGCTTGTTTCTCAAGGTAGCGCCATTCGTCCATGCCATCTTGTTTGATCATTGATAAGTACTGGAATACCGCTTGAACGATGTTATCAATATGGTTCACCCCGTCAGGAGTCAGTGTGCAACTTACGGTGAAGTCTCGGTAGTTACTGCCACTTGCTCCTCCGCCTGCAGAAAGAGAGGTTATCCAACCTCGGCTTTTGAGTTCCAGCATTAAGCTTCCTTCACCTTCATAACCTAGCAAGTGGGCAAGGTAGGAGAGGGGTTTCACGGTGTAGTATTGATCCATGCCGGGCATTGGGAAGGTGAGTATCAACTTGCGAAATTCTTTAATAGGTTCTACCTGAACCAAAATACCCGTGCTGTCTTCACCGCTAATTGGTACATCAATAGACTTGCCGACCAGTTGGTGATTTGGGATATCGGCAAACATGGTTTCGACCCATGCCTGTTGCTCGTCAAGCGATTGCGGACCAAACAAGGTTAATGTCATTAGATCTGCGGAGTATTCGGAGTGGTGGAAGAGGACGATTTCATCACGAATCGACTTTCCGTTTCTGTCGCCTAACGTTTCTAAGTTACCGACTGAGAATTTTGAAAAAGGATGCTCGGGATTAATGATCTCTTTATTCACTTGATACAGACGACGTGAATCATCATTGAGTTTGAGCTTATACTCTGATTCGACCGCTTGACGTTCTTTATCTAGTGCTTCTTCATTAAACAATGGCGCAGTAAAAAATTGACTGAATCGGTCGAGTGCGGTTTCGAATGCATTCGGGTTCACATCAAAGAAGAAACACGAGTGTTCGGTGCCGGTCCATGCGTTATTCGTTCCGCCATGTTGACTAATATAGCTTTGAAATTCGCCTACTTTAGGGTATTTTTCTGTACCCAAAAAAAGCATGTGCTCCAAGTAGTGCGCGAGACCTTGACGATCGTCAGGATCATCAAAGTGTCCAACGTTCACTGCCAGTGCTGCTGCTGACTGTTGAGCCGTGTCAGAATGAATCAGCAACACGCGCAGTGCATTACCTAATGTAATGTAGCGGTATTGATTTGAATCGTTTGGACTTAAGTGCACGATGCGTCTCCAGATTTCGCATGACAGTCATTGGGAGCCCTAGGATGGGGCTGCGCAAACCTTGCGCGTCGACAAATGCTGTTTGCTGCGTTTTGTCTTTGGTTAGAATACTGCATAAGCCCAATAGCCAATGCTATCGAGTTCGAGCTATTTGAACCAATGTACTGAGTTCATGGCATCCTCGTATAATGTGATGAACTGAGTATATTCTTTTTAATAGATTGTTAAGAAAGTCGCTATCTTTAGCAAGCGAATTGATATAATGAACCAACAATTATATCAGTGTTTTTGTTTTGATATGACTAAAGTTAGCCCGATATCCTTATTAAAGATAGCAGTCAACCTTTTGGTAGTGATAGCTATCCCTAGGAAATAACATGAAAATTTTTATCTTGCGTCATGGTGAAGCTGAACACTTCGCGGATTCTGACGCCGAAAGACAACTGACCCAAAGAGGCAGATCAGAGTCGGAAGCCGTAGCCCGAGCTTGTAAAGACCAAGGTTTCGCCCAATTTGATAAAGTTTTGGTGAGCCCGTACATTCGAGCCCAACAGACTTGGCAAGAAATCAGCACGCATTTCTCTGCAGCGAGCATTGATACGTGTGAGGATATTACGCCTTATGGTCAGTCTGAGCAGGTCTTTGATTTCGCCAATGCACTGATCGAAGTGGAGAAGTTGGAATCGCTATTGTTTGTGTCTCACTTACCTTTGGTTGGTTATCTGACTTCTGAGTTTGTGAAAGACATGTCGCCGCCGATGTTTCCGACATCTGGATTGGTGTGTGTTGAATATGATCCACAAACACATTCAGGCGAATTGTTATGGCATATCACCCCATAGGTTAGGTGCATAACGAAAGTGAAATAAAAAGGCAGGGGTATCCTGCCTTTGTTTTCCTTACAGAGAAGGTGTTTATTTCTCTGGAATAGAGAGAAGAACGAGTAGCGCACCATCGCCACCGAACTCAAGAGGTGCTTGGTGGAATGCCATCACGTCAGGATGTTGAGCCAACCAAAGTGGCGCTTTCTGTTTTAATATGTGCTTACCGATGCCGTGTTGCACACACGCACAGTGGATCTCGTTTTTCACGCAGTAAGCGATCATCGCACCGAGCTCACGCTTGGCCTCTTGCTGTGTCATGCCATGCATGTCCAAGAAGACGTCAGGGACGTATACACCACGACGAAGACGTTTCACTTCATAAGTGGACACATCGTCGCGCGCATAACGAGTGGGACCTTCTTCATTAAGAAGCGGAACAAACTCATCAGAAAAGTAAAATTCAGCGTCACTCGCTTCACGGTTTGAGCGCTTGATTTCTTTTTGCTTAGTATTTTTTTTTGGTTGCTGGATTATGGTATCCTGTCGCAACTTTTTTACGCCCTGTACTGCATCCTTAAACAAGGCGAAATCGTCATCATGTTCGGTGTCTTTTTTGCTCATTAGGTAAACAATTTCATTTTTACAATTTATGGCAGTATTGTAGCGCTTTTCGGAGGCAATTTTGGATAAGATTTTTGTAGAAGAGGCGGTATCGGAACTGCATACCCTTCAAGATATGATTCGTTGGACGGTAAGCCGCTTTAATGCCGCTAACTTGTTTTACGGTCATGGCACTGATAATGCGTGGGATGAAGCGGTTCAGCTTATCCTGCCAACATTATACTTGCCAATTGATGTGCCTCCACATGTATTGAACTCTCGCCTTACGACAAGCGAGCGTCTGCGTATTGTTGAGCGCGTAGTAAAACGCATCAACGAGCGTACACCAACGGCATACCTAACCAACAAAGCATGGTTCTGCGGTCTTGAATTCTTCGTTGACGAGCGTGTACTTGTGCCACGTTCTCCAATCGGTGAATTGATTCAAGCGGAATTCCAACCTTGGTTGGTGGAAGAGCCAACGCGCATTATGGATCTATGTACTGGTTCTGGTTGTATCGCGATTGCTTGTGCTCACGCATTCCCTGATGCAGAAGTTGACGCGATTGATATCTCTACTGATGCGCTGCAAGTGGCTGAGCAAAACGTGCAAGACCACGGCATGGAGCAACAAGTGTTCCCAATCCGTTCTGATTTGTTCCGCGACCTACCAAAAGAGAAATACAACCTGATCGTGTCTAACCCACCGTATGTGGACGAAGAAGACATGAACAGCTTACCGGAAGAGTTCACGCACGAGCCTGAGCTAGGCTTAGCAGCGGGTACTGACGGTTTGAAATTGGTTCGCCGCATTCTTGCCAACGCACCTGATTACCTAACAGACAACGGTATTCTTATTTGTGAAGTGGGTAACTCAATGGTTCACATGATGGAACAGTACCCACAGATCCCATTCACTTGGATTGAATTTGAAAACGGCGGTCACGGCGTGTTCATGCTAACGCGTGAGCAACTAGTTGAGTGTGCAGAAGAGTTTAAACTGTACATCGATTAATTGATCGTGAAATGATGATACGAAATGCCGAGCTCTGTGCTCGGCATTTTTTTATCCGCTTTGCACCGGATCGGGAAAATTAAGGCTGTGTTGTTTTTCCACTAAATCGGGCTTTACATCAAAACGTAATAACGCCACTATGATTTCACGAAGAATTGAAAGGATAGCTGCGACGAACTGAAATGTTGGCGTGGCTGACAATAATTTGAGGAAGCAATGGCAGGAAATAGCATCGGACAACATTTCCGAGTGATGACATTCGGGGAAAGTCACGGTATCGCACTAGGATGTATCGTAGACGGATGTCCTCCAGGTCTAGAAATCACGGAAGCAGATCTGCAAACGGATCTCGATCGTCGCCGCCCTGGCACATCACGCTACACCACACAACGTCGTGAACCGGACGAAGTAAAAATTCTTTCTGGCGTATTTGAAGGTAAAACCACAGGTACTTCAATTGGCCTGTTGATCGAAAACACCGATCAACGTTCTAAAGATTATTCAGATATCAAAGATAAGTTCCGACCAGGACACGCAGACTACACATACCATCAAAAATATGGTATCCGCGATTATCGTGGCGGCGGCCGTTCTTCTGCTCGTGAAACGGCAATGCGTGTGGCAGCAGGTGCGATAGCGAAAAAATATCTAAAAGATGAATTTGGCGTAGAAATTCGAGCTTACTTGTCACAAATGGGTGACGTTTCAATCGATAAAGTGGATTGGAATGAAATTGAAAATAATGCGTTCTTCTGCCCAGATGCAGGCAAAATAGACGCGTTTGACCAACTTATCCGTGATCTGAAAAAAGAAGGTGACTCAATAGGCGCTAAAATTCAGGTTGTAGCAACCAATGTACCAGTAGGTCTTGGTGAACCTGTATTCGACCGCTTAGATGCAGATATTGCCCACGCGCTAATGAGCATCAACGCAGTGAAAGGAGTGGAGATTGGTGACGGTTTTGATGTAGTTAATCAAAAAGGCAGCGAGCATCGCGATACGCTTTCTCCAGGCGGATTTGGTAGCAACCACGCGGGCGGTATTCTTGGTGGCATTTCAACTGGTCAAGACATCGTCGCGAACATTGCACTTAAGCCAACCTCAAGTATCACAGTCCCAGGTGAGACTATTACAAAAGAAGGTGAGCCAACTCAGTTGATCACTAAAGGTCGTCACGATCCATGTGTGGGTATTCGTGCCGTGCCTATCGCAGAAGCGATGCTGGCGATTGTCGTGATGGATCATGTGTTGCGTCATCGTGGTCAAAACTATGGCGTGACTACGGAAACGCCAAAGATTTAAGGTTGAATCTTATCTCGATAGACAAACAAAAGGCTGCTTAATGAGCAGCCTTGTTTAATTTTGATACAGTTAGATTCGAATGCGACTTTGGTGCCGATGATGCTAAATACGATAAGCCCTAGCGCATCCAAACGAATGAACAGGCCTTTAAGTTTGATCACCCATTTTGACAAACCAGTAGTCAGTACATCTGCGACACAGGTAATCGCTAAGAATTCAGGGGGGGGAGTTACCCATCCGAGTGGGTAGTGACCGAGTAGGATATCGCGTGCGGTTCCACCGCCAATAGCCGTTGCACTGGCTACCAACATCACGCCAAACCAATCCATTTTTCTTCAACCGGCACTCAATGCACCAGTCATGGCTTCAGCTGTTATACCAATGATATACAACACACTTAGCAGCATAGAGGACATCCAACAAAAAAGTCACTTTCAGATAAATTCAGCTAATATCCAAACTTGTTGTGTGGCTTTACGCGCTAGATAAAAACGGCGACAATACGCTCCGCATATCAATTTGAAGTACAGAATCGATGATGAACCACGAATATCAAGACCTTATCGCTATCTTCAACGACACGTTTCTTGAATCATTTAACACCAAGTTAGAGCTCGGTGGTGATGAGCCAATTTACTTACCGGCAGACCAAGAGCATCCGCATCATCGGATTATTTTTGCTCGTGGCTTTTACGCGTCTGCGCTGCACGAGATTGCTCATTGGTGTGTGGCAGGACCAGAGCGTCGTTTGCTGGAAGATTTTGGCTATTGGTACGAGCCAGATGGTCGCACAGCAGAGGTTCAAGCCGAGTTCGAAAAAGTGGAAATTCGCCCTCAAGCGTATGAGTGGATTTTAGCAAAAAGTGCTGACTTCCCTTTTAACGTCAGTTGTGACAATCTACACGGCGATTTTGAACCAGATCGTCTTGGTTTTATGCACAAAGTGCATCGCGAAGTCATGGGGATCTTTGAAATGGGTCTTCCTCCTCGCGTAAAAATGCTATCGGATGCGATGCGTGCTTTTTATGACGTCCAACCTTTGGAAAAGTCAGATTTTATTGTTAAATAACCCAGAGAAACGCCATGATTATTGAATTTGAAGAAAACCTACTAGAGCTGATCGATGCTCGAATTGAGACAGCATCGGATGATGAGTTATTTGCTGGTGGTTATTTACGTGGTCACATTTCTCTGTCGGCAGCATCTTGTGAAGATGAAGGCATTAACGACGTGACAGAGCTTAAGTCTCGTATCGAAAACAGCCTAGAAGAAGCACGCTCAGAGTTGACGCCAGCGGATCGCATTATCGTTAACGATCTATGGCAAGAGCTTCAAGCGCAAGCTTAAGCCTCGGCTCGTTCTGTAAGCTTCTCGTTAAAACAAAAAGAGTTGGAATAAACTCTTTCGAAAATTTCGAACCTCTCCTTAAAATTTTTGTGGTTGTTGACCTCAGGTTTCGGTTTATTCTTATTAGATAATAATGTAAACAAGGAACAGCAGCCATGAAAATTATCGCTTTCGGTGCTTCTACCAGCTCTACCTCCATCAATAAAACCCTAGCGACCTATGCAGCAAACTTAGTCGAAGGTGCACAAGTGCGAGTGTTGGATCTCAATAGTTACGAAGTCCCGCTGTTTAGTGAAGATAAAGAGAAAGAAATCGGTCAGGCTGAAGGTGCAAAGGCGTTTCTGAATGATATTGCAGCTGCTGACGCGATTGTGGTTTCATTCGCGGAACATAACGGCTCTTACGCAGCGGCATATAAAAACTTGTTTGATTGGTCGACTCGTATCGAGCGTAACGTATTCCAAAATAAACCGGCAGTTTATCTTGCAACCTCACCTGGCCCTAGTGGCGCACAAACGGTTTTGGCAGCAGCAACGGGGTCGGCGCCGTATTTTGGTGCGGAAGTAAAAGCGTCTCTTTCTGTACCAAGCTTTTATGACAATTTTGATTTAGAGACCGGTGAGTTTCGTAATGAAGAGATCGCCGCGCAAGTGAAATCTGCGGTGGCGACATTGGGCTAAGTATTGGCTCCTCCCCCCTCTCGAAAAGAGGGGGGAGGGCAAGACGGATTACAATTCTGTAATTGCCTTACCTTTACGCAGTTTTCTTACCCACATTCGACTTGGGTGCAGTTCAGTCAGCACATCAACAGGCAGTGGCAGTGGATCGCCACAGATTTGCGACGCTAATACTTCTGCCATCAATGGTGCTGAGCTCAAACCGCGAGAACCTAAACCTAAGAAACAGAATAGGTTAGGGAACTGGTGAATGGCTTCCACTTCCTCTTCTTTTTGAAGTTGTAGATCAGCGTATTGCGTTTTGATGGTTTCAAAGTCACCTACATTACCCACAAACGGCAGGTGATCGCGGCTAACACAACGAATGCCTTGGCGTGACATATTACCTGAGGTATCAACCTCTTTCGTCCAAGTTTGATTCGGTAGGCACTTCACCAATTTCTCCGCGTTATCCTTTTGTGCGTCTTCGTCAAACTCGTAATCTAGGTGACTGCGGTCATAGCTTGCGCCGATGCACAAGTGTTGATTATTCGGGTTAACAGGCGTCATGTAACCGTCGTAGCACAGTATCGTTTTCAGCTTAGATAGCGTTTTTGTTGCAGGTGCATGGCTGACTTGACCTTTGACTTGGCCCAATGGCAGATTAGCCGTTTGGGTTAGCGTTTGGAATTCACTGCCGTTGGCAACAACAACAGTCGAGTGCTCGAAGGTTTGACCGTTGGCCGTCAACGTCCAAAGTTGGCGTGTTTCATCCCATTCTAGCGATTCCACTTGGTGTTCGAACTTCGTTTCAAAAAGCGCTGTTTTTTCTAGTTGAGCAATCAAACCTCGGGTTAGTTCAGCAGGGCATAGCCAACCACCCAGAGGGTAGTGAACGGATGCCATGTCGATCGGTAAGCCAATTTTCTCTGCCGTCTCTTCGGCTGAAAGCTTGTGAATCAACTCTGGAGTGAAGTGACCAGCGAGCATCTTTTCCAACTTGTCTGCGGATTTGTCATCCCACATTAGTTGAGTGACACCACACCAATCGTGATCAAACTGAATGTCTTGCGCTGCTTGGTCGACAAACTGACGCGCGAACAAAAAGCCCGGGGCGAACACGCGAGACACGCCTGTGTGTGGACCATTTAGTAGCGGGTACACTGCACCTTGACGATTACCCGAAGCGCCTTCTGCTGGTTGAGCATCTTTACAGTAAAGCGTGACATTCATACCGCGACGAATGAGCGTTTTAGCCAGTGCAGCACTGGCAATGCCGCCACCAATAATGGCAATTGAATCATGCTTTGTTGCAGCGGTACGGTTGAACCAAGGCTTGTAGTTTGAATGTGCTTCGCGTTGCACCATAGAGCCTGCGATCATCTCTCGCTTAGTGCCAAAACCTTTGACTTTTTTCATCACAAAACCAGCTTCGTTTAAACCACGACGCACAAAACCCGCTGCCGTAAAGGTAGCGACACTACAGTCTTGCTTCGCTAATTTTGCCATGTTGTTGAACAGGTTTTGGTTCCACATCTCAGGGTTTTTGCTTGGTGCAAAACCGTCTAAGAACCAAGCGTCCACTAAGCCTTGTTCACTATATGGGACTTGCGGCATGCAGTCTTTAATATCACCGAACCAAAGGTCGAGCGTGATCGCGCCATCTTCTAAAACTATGCGGTGACACTCAGGGACGGCTGCTGGGTAGTGTTGTTGTAGCTTCTCAGCAAATTCTGCCAATTCAGGCCAAGATTGATGTGCTTTTTCTAAGTCAGCTTTGCTCAGTGGGTACTTCTCAAAGCTAACAAAATGCAGCTCTTTTAGTGCAGCCTCTGGATAGGCGCGACGAAATTCAGTAAACCATTGCCACACGGCTAAGAAGTTCAACCCTGTGCCAAATCCGGTTTCACCAACAACAAAACGCCTTTGGTCAAATTCCTGCCATCTTTCTGGTAGATGATTTTGTTTGAGGAACACGTAGCGTGTCTCTTCGAGACCGTTTACGTTGGAGAAATAAACATCATCAAATTGGTCAGAAACTGGAGTACCAGCTTCGTTCCAACCAAGTTCTGCGTTTTTAATCGAAGTCATAATGGTGCAAATATGTGATTTGGCGCGGTTAGAATACAGTGATTGTACGAATTTATGGGAAAGCTGACCACTTTTGTTGACTATCTTAGTTATCATCTAGCGGATTTTTGAATTATAGGAATGTCATAATGAAACGAGTCGTAATCACCGGTATGGGTATTGTTTCAAGTATCGGTAACAACGTCGAAGAAGTTCTAGCGTCTCTTAAAGCGGGTAAATCTGGCATCACTGCGTCTGAGCAGTTTAAAGAACACGGTCTGCGCTCGCAGGTTTGGGGTGATCTGAAAATCAACCCAGCAGAGCACATTGATCGTAAACAGATGCGCTTTATGGGTGATGCGGCTGCTTATGCATACCTATCAATGCAGCAGGCAATTGAAGACGCTGGTCTATCTGAAGAGCAAGTATCAAACGATCGCACAGGTATCGTTGCTGGTTCTGGTGGTGCTTCTGCATTCAACCAAACAGTTGCAACAGATACGATGCGTGCAAAAGGCGTAAAACGCGTTGGCCCTTATATGGTTCCACGTACAATGTCTTCAACCGTTTCTGCGTGTCTGGCAACACCATTTAAGATTCGTGGTGTGAACTACTCCATTAGCTCAGCATGTGCAACCTCAGCACACTGTATCGGCCATGCGATGGAGCTTATCCAACTAGGCAAACAAGACATCGTATTTGCTGGTGGTGGTGAAGAGCTAGATTGGTCACAAACCATGATGTTTGATGCGATGGGCGCACTATCAACTAAGTACAACGAGACGCCTGAAAAAGCTTCTCGTACTTACGATGCTGACCGTGATGGTTTTGTTATCTCTGGCGGTGGTGGCATGCTCGTTATCGAAGAGCTTGAACACGCACTAGCCCGTGGTGCGAAAATCTACGGTGAGATTGTAGGTTACGGCGCGACGTCTGATGGCTACGACATGGTAGCACCATCAGGTGAAGGCGCAGTTCGTTGTATGAAGATGGCAATGCAAGACGTAGATGGCATCGATTACATCAACACGCACGGCACTTCTACTCCGGTAGGTGACGTGAAAGAACTGGGTGCTATCCAAGAGCTATTTGGTGACAACAGCCCAGCAATTTCTGCAACAAAGGCGATGACTGGTCACGCACTAGGTGCTGCTGGTGTTCACGAAGCAATTTACTCAACGCTAATGCTAGACAACAATTTCATTGCGCCAAGTGTGAATATCTCTCACTTGGATGAAGCGGCACAAGGTCTAGACATCGTAACAGAAGCTCGCGAAGCTGAGTTGACGACCGTAATGTCAAATAGCTTTGGTTTTGGTGGTACAAACGCGACATTGGTAATCAAAAAGTACCAAGCGTAAGCGACCCAAAGCTAACTGAATTGGTTGGGTTTTTATTCTCAGTAATGTAAACCCTGACAAACCAGTTTCCAGACCTGACCAGCTTATCTGGTCGAACAGACGCAGACTCTGTCCCAAGGAGAGCGGGATAGGATCCTTTTGTTCTGGAACGTTGCCCGGCGATATGCCGGGCTTTTTCTTTTTTTTAATTTTGGGGCTGAACGTGCTATTTCTTGAGATTTTTTGGGAAAAGGGCACAATCACTATACTCAAGTGACCTCAAATCCTGATGTCGTTTGGGGATACCACTCTTAAAAATGGATCTTAAACGCTAGCGCTATGAAAATTCTTGTTGATGAAAACATGCCGTACGCTGAAGAGCTTTTCAGCCAACTCGGTGAAGTGATTTTAAAACCCGGTCGTACACTGACAGCCGATGATTTAGTGGATGTAGATGCACTGATGATTCGCTCGGTTACCAAAGTAAATGCGGCGCTGATCAGTAAAGCAAACAAGCTGAAGTTCGTGGGTACAGCGACGGCTGGCATGGATCATGTCGACCAAGCACTATTGCAAGAAAAAGGTATTTTCTTCACCGCTGCGCCAGGTTGCAACAAAGTTGGCGTTGCTGAGTACGCATTCAGCGTCATGATGGTGCTAGCGCAGCAGCAAGGTTTCTCTGTTTTCGACAAAACCGTTGGTATCATTGGTGCAGGTCAAGTCGGTAGTTATCTAGAGAAATGTTTGAACGGCATGGGCATTAAAGTGCTCCTCAATGATCCACTCAAGCAAGCTGAGGGGGATCCTCGCAATTTCACCCCATTAGAAGAACTGATTGAAACGTCAGACATCATCACGCTACACACACCAATCACCAAAGATGGCCCGTATCCGACGCACCACTTGATTGATGAAATCGTTTTGAATGGTCTACGTGCGGATCAAATTTTGATAAATGCAGCACGCGGCCCTGTGGTAGATAATCGAGCATTAAAGCAACGTTTGTTGAAAAATGATGGCTTCACTGCTGCATTAGATGTATTTGAGTTTGAACCAGAGGTTGATATGGAGCTTCTGCCTCTGCTAGCATTCGCCACCCCTCACGTTGCAGGCTATGGTCTGGAAGGGAAGGCTCGCGGTACGACAATGATTTTTAATAGCTACTGTGAGTTTCTAAATAACGAATTACGTGCGCATGCCAGCGATTTACTGCCAACCGCGCCTGTTCCGACTGTGGTTTTGGACAGAGCGTGGGATGAAGCAACGCTGCACAACATCACGCAGTTAATCTATGATGTGCGTAAAGATGACGCGCTTTTCCGTCGTGAAATCAGTAAGCCAGGTTCTTTTGATCTGATGCGTAAAAACTACTGGGATCGCCGTGAATACAGCGCTGTCACGCTAATGGGTAACGAAACATGCAATCTTGCTCCATTAGCAGAACTAGGTTTTCAGGTTGAGGTAAGTCAATGAGCCAGCAATACAATGTTGCCGTTTTAGGTGCGACCGGTGCGGTCGGTGAAACAATTTTGGAAGTGCTTCAAGAGCGCAAATTCCCAGTAGGCGAAATCTTCCTGCTAGCGAGTGAGCGCAGCGAAGGCAAGACTTACCGCTTCAATGGTAAAACAATTCGCGTACAAAACGTGGAAGAGTTTGATTGGTCTCAAGCGCACATCGCGCTGTTCTCAGCTGGCGGTGAACTGTCTGCTAAATGGGCGCCAATTGCCGCTGACGAAGGCGTTATCGTGATCGACAACACCTCTCACTTCCGCTACGAGTTAGACATCCCACTTGTTGTTCCTGAAGTTAACCCAGAAGCGATTGCAGAGTTCCGTAACCGTAACATCATTGCGAACCCTAACTGCTCCACCATCCAAATGTTGGTGGCATTGAAGCCTATCCACGATGCTGTGGGTATTGAACGTATCAACGTATCCACTTACCAATCCGTCTCTGGCGCAGGTAAAGCCGGTATCGATGAATTAGCTGGTCAAACGGCGAAGCTACTCAACGGCCTCCCAGCGGATAAGAAGCAATTCTCTCAGCAGATTGCGTTTAACTGTATTCCACAAATCGACCAGATGATGGAAAACGGCTACACCAAAGAAGAAATGAAAATGGTGTGGGAAACGCAAAAAATCTTTAACGATCCATCAATCACAGTAAACCCAACTTGTGTGCGCGTTCCAGTCTTCTATGGCCATGCAGAAGCGGTTCACGTTGAGACTCGTTCGCCGATTGATGCACAAGAAGTGATTAACCTTCTTGAGCAAACCGAAGGTGTAGAAGTATTCCACGGTGAAGACTTCCCGACACAAGTTCGTGATGCGGGTGGCAAAGACCACGTAATGGTAGGCCGTATTCGTAACGATATTAGCCATCACAGCGGTGTAAATCTTTGGGTTGTTGCGGATAACGTACGTAAAGGCGCAGCGACAAACGCAGTACAAATCGCGGAAGTTTTGATTCGCGATTACTACTAATTACGCTCACAATTGATTTCAAAGCCTCGCACACAGCGAGGCTTTTTTGTTCGAACGAAGTAAATTAGTGTGAGATTAGTACGAATATGGTGAGATCCACACATTTTTTTCCCTTAAAGCTATAGTTTTGCGTGTGTTATCCGATATATTTAACCGATCACCATTTCAAATCTTTACTAGCACCAAACTGAGCCTTCTATGCGTCAAAATTATAAGTGTTTGTTAGCCGCCCTTGTGTTGATGAGCACGACTCAGACATCGTCAGTGGTTCAAGCCGAAGGAATTCGTCTTGTGGGTCCTTCTGGCGAAGTGCAAGCCTCTCCGAGTTACGCTGGGGAGATTGAACGAGCGTTACCCGCTAATACTCAACCTTCGCGCTTTTTTGGCCCCACCGGTCAAAATGAAACGCTATGGTCGATTGCTTCTCAATTGCGACCTTCTCGTAATGTTTCTGTCCAACAGACGCTGCTTGCCATTTACCGAATCAACCCTCAAGCGTTTGACAATCAGAATATACATGAGTTGATCCCTGGTAGTCGTCTTCGTATTCCTTCATTAGAGCAAGTCCAAAGTGCAACCACAGCACAAGCTGTGGCGATTATGAAAGCCCATGAAGCGAGATCGAATCAGCCTAAACCACCTAAACCAGCACCGGCTAAATCTATCGTCGAGCAGCCAAAGCCAGTAGCAGAAACCACCAAGCCTAAAGTTACGTCGGAAACGGTTAAACCAGAAATGGCCAAACCTAAGCCGGTTAAATCGGTTGAGCTAACCCCATTGGTTCCTACCGTAACCACTTCTCCAGAAGGTGAGAAGCAGGTAAGTGTGCTTAAAGATAAACTTCAGATTTCTCAAGGTGAGCTTGAGTCGCTTGAAGAAAAGAATCATCGTCTTCGCTTAATGCTTTCTGATGTGCAAAACGAAGTAGAAACGCTAAAAACGGAGCTTAATGACGAAGCGCGTATCCGCACGGAAGTAGAAAAGTTACTGGCAGAAGAACGCAAGCGTCTTGATGAGCAGCAACGCATGCAACCAAGTACAATGGATAAGATTCTATCCAATGGCTGGTTAGTGGGACTTGCTGCGCTAATTCCAGGCGCATTGATCGCTTTACTTGTGGTCACGTTGTTGGGTCGCCGTGCGAAATCGGAAGAGGAACAGGCTGCGGCACAGGAGCCCCAAAGTATCGATCCATTAGCGGCGCCACTTGGATTAGCGGCCGCGGAGGAGTTAGAAGAAGAGTTAAGCTTGGATGATGACCTATTTGGTGATGATGAGAGCGCAAACCTATTCGATCAAGAAGAGAAGCCAGAAGAGGATGATGTCTTTGGCAATCTTGATGACGATGATCTCGACTTCAACCTAGAAGGTGATGACGAAGAAGACCCATTTGCAAGCATTGGTGACGATGGTGACTTAGATGTTGGTTTCTATGAGTTTGATTCTTCCAACAATGGCATCAAAGTAAACGGTGAAGAGAAGGCCCTTGGGCTAGAAGAGATGGAGCGTGCACTTGATGAGGCTTCTCCAGAGCTAGAGATCGCAGATGATGAGCAAGTAGACTTTGATCTCTCAGATGAAGAAAGTGCCAATGACCCATTTGCAGACTTACTAGCGGGTGATGAGCCGACAGAAGATCTACAAAGTGACAGCATTGATCAGGCACTGCTGGATGATTTATTTGCTGATTTTGGTAGTGATGATCTTAACCTTGATGTAGAAGACGATAAGTCATCCTCTGCGGTTTCAGAGCTGGGCTTTTCTGTCGGTGAAGCCACTGAGGATGAAATCGACAAGTTACTGGCACAATACGATCAGCCAACAACAAATAGTGTCGAAGATCTAAGCAAAGAAAGTGATGAAGCGACACCGGATGAACTTGACCCGTTGGATGAGTTAGAAAATATTGCCGGATTGAGTGATGATCCGTCGATCGAAGAAGATAGTACTGAGCTTCTGGATGAGTTGATTGGTCTTGATGATGAAGACGCTTCAGATGACTTTGACCCGCTAAATGAGCTTGAAAAATTATCGGGCTTTGACGGCATAGAAGATCTTGACGAAGATAGCGTAGATCTACTGGATGAGTTACTTGATGATAACAATACGGATGAAGAGCTAGATGAAGACAGTAAAGAGCTTGACCCATTTGATGACTTGATTCGTGAAGATGATGAGCCAACGAATTCTGATTCCTTAAGTGATGATGATTTATTAGCATCACTCGGTTTTGGTCGTTTAGAGCCAGAGGTGACAGAGGGCATTCAATCACAGCCTCAGTCAGTCGTTGAATCAAGTGAAAAGTTAGATGATGAACAGGTACTTGGTCTTGAATCTGGGCTCGATATTGATGCGTTATTGAGTGACAACCAGCCAGAAAGGGAAGTTGAATCCGAGCTTCAAACCGAACCGCTGCGCCAAGAAGCCGATCTGGAGCCAGCGCGAGAGGAACCTGTTAATACCTTTGAAGGTAATGACACTTCTGATGACCTAGATTCAATACTTAATGACGAACCACAAGTCTCTAATGAACAAGATGTGCCTTTTGAGGCTGAAACAGCCCTTGATACGCAACATGAATTGGCTGAGGAACGTACTCATTCAGAGTCAGGTGAAGATGCATCAGAGCTTCTCAATAACTATGCTAACGCTTTAGCACAACAGTCTGAGAGCGAAGTAGACGAAGCTCCTGTATTTACACCAACACCCGATACCGTTGAGAACGAATTTGGCATTCCGCAAGAGGAAGATTGGTTAGTTGATGATATTGAGTCAGAAACGAAGCTAGAACAGGAGCCTATAGCTGCACGTTCGACAGAGACGGATATTGAAGATGAAGAATCTAACTTCGATGCTCTAGAGCTACCAGAATTCAACGAAGACGATGCGCTTGCTTCTATGGCGGATGAACCTGCGTTGCCTGAATCAGAAAAGGTTGCACCAGAAGCGGCGGTAACGGAGACGGCAGAGGAAGAAGCGTTCAACTTTGACGACTTCGATCTTCCAGAATTCAACGAAGACGATGCGCTTGCTTCTATGGCGGATGAACCTGCGCAGCCTGAATCAGAAAAGGTTGCACCAGAAGCGGTGGTAACGGAGGCGGTAGAGGAAGAAGCGTTCAACCTTGACGACTTCGATCTTCCAGAATTCAACGAAGATGATGCGCTTGCATCTATGGCAGATGAACCAACCTTGTCAGAATCTGAAACGGCGGAGCTAAGCTCATCTGCGGAAATGGCAGAAGACAATGCAATGAGTTTCGATGATTTGGATCTGCCTGAGTTCGATGAAGAAGATGCATTAATGTCAATGACGGATAATGCAGAAGCTCATCAGCCAGTATTGCAGTCAGATAACGATCATGACGCACTATTTGAAGTATTCGCGCAACCAGGTGCTTTCATTGCTGATTTTGAATCAGAGAAGAATGAGGTTGAAACTGAGCTAAATGACTTCGAAGAAGCCGCAATGGCAAATTTGCTTGCGGAAAACGTTGATTCACAAGTATTTGATGGCAACTTAGACAGCGATACCGTTGCTAGCGCAGGCATGGACTTTGAAACCATGTTGGGCGTGGGTGATGATTGGAATGGTTTTAAGCTTTCCACCGAATGTACCTCTACGACAGCAGAGGTGCCAGAAGATCAGCGTGAAGTATGGGGCTCAGCAGCCGCATTGGCACAACCTGAAATCGCACCGGAGAATTGGGCGGAGCAGGATGACCTCGCAGACTTTGATCCTAAGAAGCATCAATTCATGACCATTGATGAATTAATGGCTCAAGTGGATAAAGACGGCGGTGAGTTTGAGGAGCAAGAACTAAAGCTGGATGTTGGCTTAAATGAATTCCCTGATGTAATTGGTGATATTGGCGACGTTGACGTTGATAGTAATGCAGAAGCTGCAGGTAAACTTGATTTAGCAAAAATCTATTTGGAAATGAATGATCCTCAAGGCGCGGTTAAGTTATTGGAAGAGGCCATCGTCTACGGTGAAGACGATATTCGCCGAGAGGCCAAGCATCTTATCGACGATATTCATGGTCGATAAATAAAAAGAGGCAGCAAGCGCTGCCTCTTTTTGTATCTGGAAGGCGTTGAGTATATACTTCCCGCCCCATTTTAGAGTTCGAAGGTTAAAATGAGAATCGCATTAGGTATCGAGTATAACGGTACAAACTACTTTGGTTGGCAACGCCAAAGAGAAGTGAAAAGTGTCCAAGAAGAGCTAGAAAAGTCACTATCGATTGTTGCGAATCACCCTGTGGAAGTGCAGTGCGCTGGTCGTACTGATGCCGGCGTGCATGGTACTGGTCAGGTGGTTCACTTCGACACCAACGTAAGCCGTAAAATGGTTGCTTGGACCATGGGGGCGAACGCAAACATGCCTAGTGATATTGCTGTCCGTTGGGCGGCAGAAGTTTCTGATGACTTCCATGCGCGATTCTCAGCAACAGCGCGTCGTTACCGCTATATCATCTTTAATCATGCATTGCGTCCAGGTATCTTGAGCTCAGGTGTGAGTCATTACCACGGTGATTTGGATGAAAAGAAAATGCATGAAGCGGGGCAGTACCTGTTGGGAGAAAATGATTTTACGTCATTCCGTGCAACGCACTGCCAGTCTCGCAGTCCGTTTCGTAACTTAATGCACCTTAACGTGACGCGCCATGGTGATTACGTTGTGATTGACATTAAAGCGAATGCCTTTGTTCACCACATGGTGCGGAACATCACTGGCAGCCTGATAAAAGTGGGGCGTGGTGAAGAAAAACCAGAATGGATCAAGTGGTTGTTAGAAGCAAAAGATCGCAAATTAGCCGGGGCAACTGCGAAAGCGGAAGGCTTGTATTTGGTGGATGTGGATTATCCTGAAGAGTTTGGATTACCACAAGTGCCGATCGGCCCGCTATTTTTGCCAGATAATTTGAACTAAACTGCGAACTTGTTTCAAAAAATCGGTATTTTAGGCTGGATAAACACGAAAATTGTGCGTTATTAATGATAGCAAAAATAGGTACAACCAGTTTTTTATCTACAGTCGCGGTAAGATATGTTTTAATCCATCTGTAATATTTCGAATTTATATCTTTCGCAATGACGCGGAAGAATTGAGAGAAAAGGTCTTCCATGAGTTGGCTTGAAAAGATTTTAGAAAAAAGCAACCTTGTAAGTTCACGCAAAGCTTCTATCCCAGAAGGTGTGTGGACGAAATGTACCTCTTGTGAGCAGGTTCTATACCATGCAGAGCTTGAGCGTAATTTAGAAGTTTGTCCTAAGTGTAACCACCATATGCGCATGAGAGCGCGTCGTCGTTTGGAATCGTTCTTAGACGAAGGCATCCGTGTTGAGCTTGGCACCGAGCTAGAGCCACAAGACAAACTGAAATTTAAAGATTCTAAACGTTACAAAGAGCGTATCTCTGCTGCACAAAAGAGCAGTGGTGAGAAAGACGCCTTGGTGGTTATGCAGGGTGAACTGCTAGGCATGCCACTGGTAGCGTGTGCATTTGAATTCTCCTTTATGGGGGGATCAATGGGTTCTGTGGTAGGTGCTCGCTTTGTAAAAGCGGTCGACGCTGCGATTGAAAACAACTGTGCACTTATTTGCTTTTCTGCAAGTGGCGGTGCGCGTATGCAAGAGGCATTGATGTCTCTAATGCAAATGGCGAAAACCAGTGCCGCACTTGAGCGTCTATCTGAAAAAGGCCTGCCATTCATTTCAGTGCTGACTGACCCAACAATGGGCGGAGTATCGGCGAGCTTGGCGATGCTAGGGGACATTAATATTGGTGAGCCTAAAGCACTGATTGGTTTTGCTGGTCGTCGCGTCATCGAGCAGACCGTACGTGAAGATCTCCCTGAAGGTTTCCAGCGTAGTGAGTTCCTGCTAGAACACGGTGCAATTGATATGATTGTTGACCGCCGTGAAATGCGTCAACGTGTGGGTGGGTTGATTGCCAAGCTGACTAACCACAAGTCTCCTTTGGTGGTTTCGGTTAACGAATCTCCAAATGAAGAGCCATATTCTGTACCAGAAGCGGACGAAAAAGGGTAAAGTATCACTAACACAAAAACCAAAGAAATTAATGGTTAAAGTTAGATGACCCAAAACTCTATTCCTCAAGCCACATCCTCCCTGACGGTGTGGCTTGATTATTTAACAAAACTCCATACATCAGCAATCGACCTTGGCTTAGACCGCGTTCAAGCGGTAGCGCAAAAAGCCAACCTCATTAAACCAGCTCCTACTGTGATCACCGTTGCCGGCACCAATGGCAAAGGCTCGACGTGTGCATTGATGGAAGCGATTCTACTGGACGCAGGCTACTCGGTGGGCGTTTACAGCTCTCCGCACCTGATCCGTTATAATGAACGCGTTCGTATCAACGGCGTAGATGCATCAGACAGAAAACACGGTGAAGCGTTTGACTATATTGAGAAGCAGCGCGGCGAGATCAGTCTAAGCTTGTTCGAATTCGGCACGTTAGCCGCACTTCGTATTTTCCAAGTTGAGAAAGTCGACGTTGTTCTGTTAGAAGTTGGTCTTGGCGGCCGTTTAGATGCAACCAACGTGGTTGACCACGATGTCTCGGTTATTACCAGTTTAGCAATTGACCATGTGGATTGGTTAGGTGATGACATCAATGTCATTGGCTTTGAAAAAGCAGGTATTTACCGTTCCGGAAAGCCTGCTATTTGTGGCCAACCAACCCCACCGGCTACTGTCGCGGCTCATGCTGACGATATCGGTGCAGAATTTTTCCAAGTGGGCATTCAATTCGACTACCAACTAACAGCTAAGGGCTGGAAGTGGAGTAGCGGTGCTTTTGCGCTTGAAGACCTTCCTGTTCCATCTTTACCTCTCCCTAATGCTGCAACTGCGTTAATGGCGCTTGGCGCGTCAGAATTGCAAATCACTGACATTAATATTGTTAATGGCTTGAATAATGCTCGGCTTGCTGGTCGCATGCAGGTTCTACAAACAGAGCCAGAAGTTGTTCTTGATGTGGCACATAACCCTCACTCAGCAGAGTATTTGGTTGAGAAGGTAAAAAGCCGATACAAAGGTAAGAATATCCACGTCGTTATCGCAATGCTGCATGATAAAGACATCAAAGCGACAATTGAAGCGCTAACGGTAATTGCAACACAATGGTATCCAGCATCGTTGACTGGGCCTCGTGCGGCGACAGCAGATGAATTGTGCCAATACTTGCCTGAGGGGCAGGCCCAGTTCCAAACCCCAGTAGACGCGTTTGAGAGTGCGAAAAGCAGCGTCGCAGACGATGATGTGATTCTGGTTGTTGGATCATTCCATACGGTGGGCGAAGTATTGGAACATTGGCAATCAAATAATGGGTAATCAAAGGTAATTTGATGGCAAGTAAATTCCAAAGTCGTTTAGTCGGCACCATTGTTTTAGTCGCGGTTGGGGTCATTGTGCTCCCTGACGTGTTAGATGGTAAGAAACTGCACTACAAAGAAGAATTTGCCAGTATCCCTATCAAACCTGAACTTGATAGTGATGTGGAAAACTTCGAAATTTTAGAGCCAGTAGAGGATGTTATCTCTCTGCCAGAATCGCCTGTTACTGCGACAATCAGTCAGTCAGAGGGATCCCAAGGCAGCGTTTCTGAGTCTGACGTTGTTCCTCAACCAGAAGTCGAAAAACAACCTGAGTCGGTTGAAGTGGTAGTTCGTCCAGTTGAAGAAAAAAATCAATATCAAGACTCGGCTTGGATCATTCAGTTGATGGCACTGAAGAATCATGACAATGCCGTCGCGCTTGTCGATGATTTACAGAAGCGAGGTTATCAAGCTCATGTGAAGAAAGAAAATAACTTTACCAGAGTGATTGTTGGTCCTGACGTGTCAAAAAGTAAACTTGAACGACAGGTCAAGGAATTACAAAAAATAACAGGCTCAAAAGGTCAATTGCTTAAATTTAAGCCATTAAATCCATAAGAAAACGTTTGCGTCAGCATTTTTTCTGTTAAAATGCGCGCCAACTTAAGATGAAGAAAACATGAATTGGTTAGATTTTGTCATTTTAGGTGTGATCGGATTTTCAGCTCTGATCAGTTTAGTTCGCGGTTTTGCTAAAGAAGCTTTGTCTTTGGTGATTTGGTTCGGAGCGTTTTTTATCTCCAGTAACTATTACACTAAATTAGCGGTGTACTTCACCAATATTGAAGATGAAATGTTTCGAAACGGAGCCGCAATTGCGGCGCTATTTGTCGCGACTTTAGTTGTTGGTGCGGTGGTGAATTACGTCATTGGCCAACTGGTACAAAAAACAGGACTGTCAGGTACTGACCGACTTCTCGGTGTGGTGTTTGGTGGTTTACGTGGAGTATTGATTGTTTCTGCGGTGCTGTTTTTTATGGATGCGTTTACAGCATTCCCAAGCTCGGATTGGTGGAAAGAGTCACAGTTGGTCCCAGAGTTCAGCCGTATCATCGCCCCATTTTTCGAGCACTTACAAGCAACATCAAGTTTTTTGTCTGGCACTATCTAGTAGTGCCAGCTACTGTCGCAAATCGAGGATTAGGACATGTGTGGTATTGTTGGAATCGTGGGCACAACGCCTGTAAACCAGTCTATTTATGACGCGTTAACGGTGTTACAGCATCGTGGCCAAGATGCCGCTGGTATTTGTACCATAGAAAGCAATCGTTTTCGTCTGCGCAAGGCGAACGGTTTAGTGAAGGATGTGTTTGAAGCAAAACACATGCAACGCTTGCAGGGTAATGTTGGAATCGGTCACGTACGTTACCCAACCGCTGGCAGTTCAAGTGCCTCAGAAGCGCAGCCTTTCTATGTAAACTCTCCTTTTGGTATTACACTCGCTCATAACGGCAATTTGACTAACGCTCATGAAGTTCGTCAAAAGCTGTTTGAAAAAGATCGTCGCCATATCAACACCACATCAGACTCAGAAGTGCTGCTTAACGTTCTCGCTCACGAAATTGATACCGTGAAGGGCAATGTAACGGCAGATGACGTGTTCCGAGCGGTGACGAATGTACACCGAACGATTCGTGGTGCATACGCGGTTGCAGCCATGATCATCGGCCACGGTATGATTGCATTTCGTGACCCCCATGGTATTCGTCCGCTTTGTCTTGGTAAGCGCGAAGAAAATGGGAAAATGGAATACATGGTAGCATCGGAGTCTGTTGCACTTGATGCTGTTGGTTTTGACTTTGTACGTGATGTAGCACCGGGTGAGGCGATTTACGCAACGTTTGATGGTGAGCTATTCACTAAGCAGTGCGGAGATAATCCAAAACTTAATCCATGTATTTTTGAGTTCGTTTACTTTGCTCGTCCAGATTCATTTATCGATAAGATTTCTGTGTACAGTGCCCGTGTAGAAATGGGCAAGAAGTTAGGTGACCGTATTCGTGAAGATTACGCAGATCTCGATATCGATGTGGTTATCCCAATACCAGAAACCTCCTGCGACATTGCACTGCAAATTGCTCAAGCGATTGATAAGCCATATCGCCAGGGCTTTGTGAAAAACCGTTACGTTGGTCGCACGTTTATTATGCCAGGTCAGCAGCAACGTAAGAAATCGGTACGGCGTAAGTTGAATGCCATCCGCTCTGAGTTTAAAGACAAGAATGTACTGCTTGTGGATGATTCTATCGTTCGGGGCACAACGTCTGAACAGATCATTGAGATGGCCCGCGATTCAGGCGCAAACAAGGTGTTCATGGTTTCAGCTGCGCCGGAAGTTCGTTTCCCGAATGTTTACGGTATCGATATGCCAAGTGCGACGGAGTTAATTGCTCATGGTCGTGATAATGACAGCATTTGTCAGCAGATCGGTGCTGATGCGCTGATTTATCAGCGATTGGAAGACTTGGTTGAAGCTGTTGCTTTAGGTAATCAAGACATCGCCCAGTTTGATACTTCAGTATTCAACGGTGAATACGTGACGGGTGACATTGACCAGCAGTATTTGGATTTCCTAGATGGTTTACGTAATGATGATGCGAAGGCCGAGCGCGAAATTCAGCAGGATATTGCAAATCTAGAGTTGTATAACGAAGGCGCATAATGCTGTCTTTTTAATATAAAAAACCAGAGTCTAGGCTCTGGTTTTTGTATCAGATTTCTGCGGCTATTAGTGAATGTGGTAAGCAATCACATAATCGATGAAAAGGCGTACTTTTTCTGGCAGGTGATCTTTGTGGTTGTAAAGCATGTAGATGTCACGAGGGTTTGCGCTCCAGTTTGGCAGAACGCGTACTAGATCACCGCTAGCAATAAACTCTTTGATCATCACGTCTGGCATTAGCGTAATGCGAGCCCTTCCGAACAAGAGCTGCGTACCACATTTAGCGCATCTCTTCAGCTGTTGATGTGAGTCGCTGTAATAAAGGAGAGCACTCATGATAAAAACGCTCGCCTGCTTCAGTAAGAGAAAGTTTACGCGCGTGGCGATTTAGAAGCCTCAGGTTAACAGAATCTTCAAGTGCTTGAATGCGACAGGTGATAGTAGCTACCGGAATCATGGTTTTTCGTGACGTTGCAGTGTAGCTCCCATTTTCGACAACCAATCGAAACAGGTTTAGATCATCTAGTTTTATACTTCCCAGGCACGCTACATTACAATTTAGGGTTAATGTATAAATAACTTAGAGATCAAAGTTTGCGTTAAGTCAATATTTTGCACAATTTGCACACACCAGACCTTAACGAATAAAGACCGGTTTGGCATAGAATATTTGTGCAAATGGGGTTTACAAGCTACCTTTTAATCAAGGTGGAAGGGCCTGATATCTTGCTGCATGGTGTTCTGGACGGTCTTAATATAAAGATAATAATGTATAATTTGTTTTTTGACTAAGCTTTGTGAGGTAAAAGGTATGTTTAAGACTCACAGTCAAACGGCAAAGGTCTCGGCGCAGGAAGTGGTTAATCACAAACTGATTATGTTGGTTGACGATGATCCTATATTTCGTGGAGTCACTAGTGCCTATTTGGATTGCCAAGGTTATAGGGTGATAGAAGCCGGGAATGGCTTAGAAGCGCTCAAAATGTTGAGACAGTGCCAGCCAGATCTTGTTTTGTGCGATTTGTCTATGCCTGTTCTAGATGGCATAGAATTTGTAGAAGAAGTAAGTCTTGAATATCCTTCTATGCCAATGATCGTCGTTTCTGCTACCGATGAAATGTCCGATGTTGCCAAGGCATTGCGCTTTGGAATAAAGGATTTCTTATCAAAACCGATCGCAAATTATCGATATTTATCTCAAGCAATTGATAATACGCTTGAAGATTGTGATCGCCACTTTTCCGAGCAGCGCGATTTTGCGAGTCAATGGTTTAGGGTCGATGATGGTGGCGAAATATCAGAAGAGCAAGAGCTACACTGGCATTTAGAATACTTACAGCAAAACCCCAACGCTGCACGAAACTTACTCCATGCGCTGTTGCCAGAAAAAGATACATCTCAGGGAGATTGGAAGTGTTCATATCGGTTGTTGCAATCGACGGATGTTATGCCTCTCGTTTTTGACTACCGTTGGTTGATAAATGGGCAGTTTGCTTTCTATCTTGTGGATTCAGCATCATCTGAAGATGGCGGCGTTGCGACGACATTGTTGGTTCGAGCTCTTTTTGATGATTATGTACGTAACTTAAGTAGCTTTAGCGCTGACCTTAAGGATATCGCAGAGGTTATTGAGAAAGGCATTCTCTGCTCTGAAGGGACAGGGGTTGTTAACGCAGTATTCGGAATTGCTGATCTTGCGTCTGCAACGGTATCTATTTTGCCTGCTGGCTTGGATAGCCAATGGTCAGATGGGGTCGCCAATCAACACATCGCTGCAAGTAATCGCTTGGGGGATGGCTGCATGAAAAACTTTATTACAAGTGACTTGCCAATTGACAGTAACGGGCAGTTATCGATTGGGTGTCTAGGCACTTCGAGCTTTGGTTTAAATATTACTAGACTTAATCAACGGGTTTGATTCGCTTATGAATGAATAGCAGCACGTTTGTATTGCTTTTTACTATAAGCCCGTTCGGTTTCATCTTTTGTTGCGCATATAACCTTACTCTTTGTCGGTGTTTAACGTTGGTTTATTAGGGTATATTTAACTAATGAAACAATAAGTGCTCACTTGTGTAACGTTTACTTAACGGTGTGCAATGAGAGAAGTAAACATAACTAATGAGAAGATACATCATGGCAGACAACGACGTTAAAGAGCCTTACAATATTTTTTACTTTTTAGGTTTTGTTGCAGTTCTTTTAATCCCAACGCTACCAGCAACGCTGACCTGGATTCGCGTAATGAACGGTTACGCTACTTTTTGATCGAGTAATTGTTTATTGGAGTTCACCATTCGTATTAAGCGCTATCTTTTAAATATAGTTGGTGGACTCTCTGTTTTGCTTGGCATTGCTGGGGTTGCCCTTCCTCTTTTACCTACTACGCCTTTTATGCTCCTCGCTAGTGCTTGCTTCTTACGTAGCAGTCCGCTATTTCATCAGTGGTTACACAAACACAAAACGTTCGGCCCTCTATTGACGAACTGGGATAAAAATAGAGCCGTAACCCGAGAAGTCAAAGCTCGAGGCGTAATTTTTATAGTGTTGAGTTTTGCTATTTCTATCGTTGTAGTGCCTTACATTTGGCTAAAGTTTGTACTTTTAGTGATGCTAATCGTTTTACTAGGCTGGTTTATACGACTCCCTGTGATTGAGTTGGTTGCTGACAGAGAAGAAAATCACTAAGATTGTAGGGAATAGTGTGCCCGCTCTTCGAGTGGGCGTTTGTATTTTCAACACCTGTGACTTTGTGAATATAAGCACATAGTGGTGAAAGCCTATTGTTTATTGCCCTCGTAATATTGCGATAAGAACGGCGGGTAATGAGCCAATCTAAGTAAATCGGTATTATGACTACAGAAACAATTTCTCTGATCAAATCTAGCATTAAAAGCATCGAAGATTACCCTAAGCCAGGCATCCTTTTTCGCGATGTAACGAGCCTTCTTGAAGATGCACAAGCATACCAAGCGACGATTCATCTAATGGTAGAACGTTACAAAGATATGGGCTTTACCAAAGTAGTTGGTACGGAAGCGCGCGGATTCTTATTTGGGGCACCGCTGGCGCTTGAGTTGGGTGTTGGTTTTGTTCCAGTGCGTAAGCCAGGTAAGCTACCTCGTCCTACTATTGCTCAGTCTTACGAACTGGAATATGGCGTAGATACACTAGAAATCCATGTTGACGCAATTGTAGAAGGCGACAAAGTATTGGTTGTCGATGATCTGCTTGCGACCGGTGGCACGATTGAAGCGACAACAAAACTTATCCGTCAGCTAGGCGGTGAAGTGAACCACGCTGCATTTGTTATCAATCTACCAGAAATTGGTGGTGATAAGCGCCTAGAAGGACTGGGCCTTGACGTATACAGCATTTGCGATTTTGAAGGGCACTGATACATTCAATGAGTTATTTAGCTTTAGCGCGAAAATGGCGTCCTAATAAGTTTGATCAAGTGGTAGGACAGAGTCATGTTCTTACTGCTTTAGAAAACGCATTGGCGCAAAATCGCTTACACCATGCGTACTTGTTTAGTGGTACTCGAGGCGTTGGTAAAACGTCGATTGGCCGACTGTTTGCTAAGGGCTTGAACTGTGAAACAGGTATTACTGCTAACCCATGCGGTCAGTGTGATACTTGTCGTGAGATCGATGAAGGCCGCTTTGTTGATTTATTGGAGATCGACGCCGCTTCTCGTACTAAAGTTGAAGACACTCGTGAGCTATTAGACAACGTTCAATATAAGCCTGCTCGCGGACGCTTTAAAGTGTACCTTATTGATGAGGTACACATGCTCTCGCGTCACTCTTTCAATGCGTTGCTAAAAACGTTGGAAGAGCCGCCTGAGTATGTGAAGTTCCTATTGGCAACGACGGATCCTCAGAAGCTGCCAGTGACGATTTTATCACGTTGCTTGCAGTTCCATCTAAAGCCAATCAGCGTTGATGACATTCATCAGCAACTTGATCACATTTTAGAAAAAGAGCAAGTTTCAGCAGAGGCAAGGGCTCTTGGTATGATTTCCCATGCTGCAGACGGCAGTATGCGAGATGCACTGAGCTTAACGGATCAAGCCATTGCGCTAGGAAACGGCGTTATTCAAACTGAAATCGTGAGCCATATGCTTGGTACGATTGATGCCGACCAAGCCATTCATTTACTGGAATCAATCAGTAGTAAACAACCCCAGCAAGCAATGGATAAAATCCAACAACTTGCATCAAACGGTGTAGAGTGGGATGGCTTGTTACAACAATTGGCATCGCAGTTACATCGTGTCGCTATGTATCAAGCATTGCCATCGACGTTGGATCTGGCACAACCTGATGCAGAGAAAATTGATTTATTGAGTAAAGCGCTGACGCCACAAGACGTACAGTTATACTATCAAATTGCCTTAAAAGGTCGTGAAGACCTGTCGTTGTCACCAAACGGCCGTGTGGGCATGGAAATGATAGTATTGCGCATGATGGCGTTTCGCCCATCAATAAGCAGCGGTGCTAATGTCATTACAACGACGGTACAAGCTCAAGCGGTTCCGGTACAAGCGGTGAGTCAGTCGAGAGTAGATGAAACACTGCAAGCGCCAATGAATACTCCGGTACAACCAGCACCGCAAGAGCCAGCGCAGTCTGAAGCTCAGGCAGTCGCACATACGGGTGATGCTCCTGAATATCCGCCAGAGCATCAAACCGGTGGATATGGCATGCCACCACCACAATATGATATCGCGCCACGAATGGATGAGTCTTCTGCATCACAACAACAGGCGCAAAAAGCAACTCAACCAGCACAGGAGAGCGCACCTGCACGCCCAGGCTTGGGTGGTTTACGTCATCAGCTACGTTCACAGCGCCAAGGTCAGCAACAGGCAGCCTCTAATAACGGTGGCTCAAAAAAGCCTAAGGCGACATCTGCACAAAAAGAGTCGGTCATTGACCGTCTAGCGCAATTGCATGGCAATTCCGCGCAGGTGTCGCCCGCATCTTCACCGCAAGCGGAATCGTCTACAGTTGAAGATGAAGCGTATCGCTGGCGCCCAACCAAACAGGTTGAGAAAAAAGTGAATACGCAGTTGACACCGACGCAGCTTAAGCAGGCGCTTGAGCATGAAAAAACACCAGAGATGGTGCAAAAACTGGTTGATGAATCGTTAGAGAAAAATGAGTGGGCGAAGTTAATCAGCCTAATGAATACGCCAAAATTGGTGGAACAATTGGCATTAAATTCGAACTATTACAAAGAAGGCTCAACGGTTTCGCTACAATTAAGAGGCAGTCAAGCACATCTAAATACTGACAGAGCACAAAGCGAGCTATTAAATGCGCTGAATGCTGTGTTGGGGGAGGAGTGTCATCTAAGCATCGTTATTGGCGAAAGTGGTGAGACTCCTCTAGAGCTGCGAGACCGGCTCTATCAGGAAAAATTACAGCAAGCTCTGAACAGTTTGGAAAACGATCCGTATGTTCAGTTCATCGAGCGTCGATTTGCCGCAGAGCTTGATAGAGATAGTGTTCGCCCTATCTAAAAATTGAACACAGTGGGGTTGAAATCGTAAACTGACAGCCCCATTTACTGATGCAACACCTAATTAAACCAGAGAGATAAACATGTTTGGTAAAGGCGGTATGGGCAACCTAATGAAGCAAGCCCAGCAAATGCAAGAGCGCATGCAAAAGCTTCAAGAAGAAATCGCGAATATGGAAGTAACCGGCGAGTCTGGTGCTGGTCTAGTTAAAGTGACAATCACTGGCAGTCACAGTGTACGTCGTGTTGACATCGATGAAAGTCTGATGGAAGACGATAAAGAGATGCTAGAAGATTTGATCGCTGCCGCGTTTAACGACGCAGCGCGCCGCGTTGAAGAAACTCAAAAAGAGAAAATGGCTTCTGTAACTGGTGGTATGCAACTACCACCAGGTATGAAAATGCCATTCTAATCTGCTGACATTTAATTAAGCGGATTTTCAATGCGTACCAGCCATATGCTGGAGCAATTGATGGAGGCCTTACGTTGTCTACCTGGGGTTGGCCCCAAGTCGGCGCAGCGTATGGCCTTTCATTTGTTACAGCGTGATAGAAAAGGCGGTCTGCAGCTCGCAGATGCGCTAAGTCAGTCAATGACAGAAATCGGTCATTGCACCGAGTGCCGAACGTTCACTGAAGAAGATATTTGCCACATTTGTACCAATCCCAAGCGCCAGGAAAACGGTCAGCTTTGTGTAGTAGAAAGCCCGGCAGACATCGCTGCAGTAGAAGCCACTGGCCAATACTCGGGTCGATACTTTGTACTGATGGGGCATTTATCACCGCTCGATGGTATTGGTCCAAGTGATATCGGTCTTGATGTGTTGGACTATCGTCTGCGCCGAGGTGATATCTCTGAGGTGATTCTTGCCACCAACCCAACGGTTGAAGGGGAAGCAACAGCACATTACATCGCTGAACTGTGTAAAGAACACCAAGTGGATGCAAGTCGAATCGCGCATGGTGTCCCAGTGGGTGGTGAGCTTGAGCTTGTTGACGGAACGACCTTGTCCCATTCGTTACTGGGTCGACACAAGATTTAATAAATAAAAAGCCGCTGAACTCAGCGGCTTTTTTATAAATCGAGAGCGAATCAGTCGTTTGACTCAGTGCCCAGAATATTTTTGTAGATAAGTGCGCCCAGAATACCACCGACAATAGGTGCGACCCAGAATAGCCATAGTTGAGATACCGCCCAGTCACCAAAAAATACCGCTACACCAGTACTGCGAGCTGGATTTACAGAAGTGTTTGTTACAGGGATACTGATTAGGTGGATCAGCGTCAAACATAGGCCAATAGCGATAGGCGCAAAACCTTGAGGGGCACGTTTGTCTGTTGCGCCCATGATCACGATTAGAAACATCATGGTCATCACAACTTCAGTGACGAGCGCAGCCATAAGAGAGTATTGACCTGGAGAGTGTTCGCCATAACCATTTGCTGCAAAGCCGGAACTGACAATGTCAAAGCCTGCTTGGCCCGTAGCGATGATATAGAGTATGCCACCAGCGATCACACCA
The DNA here is from genome assembly GCF_052877535.1 of Vibrio sp. PNB23_22_6. Classification (NCBI taxonomy): domain Bacteria; kingdom Pseudomonadati; phylum Pseudomonadota; class Gammaproteobacteria; order Vibrionales; family Vibrionaceae; genus Vibrio; species Vibrio sp. PNB23_22_6. The sequence goes on from NZ_JBNFXP010000003.1 coordinate 164,942, forward strand.
CCAATTACCTGTGCAATGATGTATGGCACAACGTCTTTAGTCTCAAAACGACCACCCGCCCACAAACTGACAGTTATCGCGGGGTTTAAGTGGCAACCTGAAATATGGCCAATCGCGAACGCCATGGTAAGAACAGTCAAGCCAAATGCCAGTGCAACACCGACAAACCCAATGCCTAGCTCAGGGTAGCCTGCGGCTAAAACTGCACTACCACAGCCACCAAGCACTAACCAAAACGTGCCAAATAACTCTGCCATATACTTATTCATGTTGTTTCCTATTTCGGATTTAAATTACTCGTAGAACATAGTAGACACTAGTCAGTAACTGTGAGCGGCATCTGAAAAATTGGCCTAACAGGCAGCTAAAGATAAAGATGTCTCAACTTTGAAACGGAATGTTCAGTGATCGAATTAAATGAACGCTAGGAAAGTACGTGACATAAAGGCGATGGTTCAATTAGGGAGACTTGGTTGGTGATTAAGTCAGTTGTTCTAGTTCCGTAATATTTTTGATCGCGTCTTGATTGGTATTACCACACACGACAGGACACGGCTTAAAGTCATGGCAAACTTTAGGGCGCTCAGGTTTGCCAAAAAGCTTACATAGGTTGTCTTCATTCAATTGAATACAACGTTCTCCTGCTGCTTTGCCCTTTGGCATGCCAGGAATAGGGGAAGAGATACTTGGTGCGATACAGCACGCTCCACAACCCAATCGACAATCCATCTTAACGCCCTCATAAAAATCAGGGGGCAATTATGGACATTTTCAGTCAGATTGGAAGGGGAGGATGGAAATTCACTAGCCTAAATGAGAAACCGTTCGTTCGGTAAACTTGAACTTTTATTGCCAGAGGGGTATAAAACGCATCCTATCCCAATTCGTAATAAGTAGTAAGCGTAATGAACACACCATTTTGGCAAAGCAAATCGTTAGAACACATGACAGAAGAGGAATGGGAATCTCTCTGTGACGGTTGCGGTAAATGCTGTCTACATAAGCTGATGGATGAAGATACGGATGAAATTTACTACACCAACGTGGCGTGTAGCTGGTTGAACAGCAAAACGTGCTCGTGTAAAGATTATCCGAACCGTTTTACTTCAGGTGAAGAGTGCACCAAGTTGACACGTGAAGATATCGATGATTTCACTTGGCTACCACATACCTGTGCATATCGTCTACTTGCAGAGGATCAGCCACTACCAGAGTGGCATCCGCTTATTACGGGGTCTAAATCAGCAATGCATGCTGCAGGTGAAAGCGTGCGAAATAAAGTGGTGTATGAAATTGAAGTGGTGAACTGGGAAGACCACATCTTAAATCACCCAAACCGACAATAATTGAATAAAAAAGCCTTTCACTATTGAGTGCAAGGCTTTTTTATTTTAACAGCATAATTTTTCTTGCAACCATGAAGGTGCTATGTCGAGCGTCACCCTCTTATAAAACGGTGGTATACAAACAAAAGCACAAAAGCGCCTACAGTGGCGGTAATGATGCTGCCGATATTAATACCATCTGCACCGCCTAATCCGAAGAAACTGCCAAGAAAGCCGCCAACAAAAGCCCCCGCAATACCAAGTACCATAGTGGCAATCCAACCCCCACCATCGTTACCAGGCATCAACCACTTTGCGAGAGCACCAGCAATCAGACCAAGAATGATCCAAGATAGAATACCCATAAATTCTCCTTAATCGTTATTTCAATCGATATTACTACGCTTAAATCATAGCTCATCTTTTATAACTCGCATTAAACGAGTTACTGTATGAATCCACCACTTTCAATTTGTGCTCAACATACTTCGAGTATTTGTCATGGGAGAGCAAGAATATAAAAATGATTTTCTATCAGTTACATATGGGAATCGTCTTAAAATGTCACAACTAAAAACTAACAGGAATATTGGTGTAAAATTGACGGGCACTTACTAAATTATGCCCAGCCTCTTACTTAGTGTAGTAAGCTTAAGGTGTTTGATTTCAAAGTATTATACTGTAGTTTTTAGTCGCTCTTATCCAATATCGTCTCTTGCGAGGTAAACATGACGTTTCGATTTCCTTTTGAAGTGCGCTTTCGCTTAAACGCAGTATTCGTTCTGCTTTCTGCGTTATTCTTGTTAATGGGATCCTTTCTTGTTAATGCGACAGAAAGTAGTGAAGTGAAGGAAATTTCGGCCGCAGAAACGTCTATTGATAATATCAATCAAGACATCCGTGATTTATCAGTGAGCTTAAAACAAGCCAGTGGCGATGAACGAGATGCGTTGCAACTTCAGCTGTTTCAAAAAAATGAAGAGCTCAGAAAGCGTCTAGCAAGTGCAATCAATAATCAGTCTATTCCGAACGACAAATTGATTGAGTTAGTTAAAACTCAAGAAAAATACGCGAAAGGGACTTTTGCTTACTTGGCTGATAAAGTTCACGCGCTCAATGAAGAGATCAATACAGCGAAAGATCAAGATAAGCTTCCTTTGATTAATACTTATCGTGAATTACAGCATTATTTGGATGTAAGTTTTGATGCCCGTTGGCAGAATCTAGCATGGCTTGCGCAACTTGGTGTACCAGACGAGCGTGCTGAAACGTTGTTTAAAGACAGCGTGGATAACCGAATGCGGTTATTGTCGGCATCGGTTGAATATTTGAATCAGCAAAAACAGTTTATAGGCGCGCAAATTTCATCTAGCCCAGAATCTGAAAAAGCGACCTTGCAACTAAGCCAGCTGATCATTAAGCAAAGGTTGGATATCGCTACGGACAGTTTGCGTTCACTACTTTCCATTGGAGACAAAGTCGGTTTAGAAACATCAGAATACAAACGCCAGGTACTTGAAGTCACGGGTAGCGTCACCCATGATTTGCTCAATGTAAAAGTGCTGTTATCGATTCTTAGTCATTGGACTAGTTCTGCAGGCGACTGGTTTGTAGATAACGCACCGCAACATCTTTTTCAGTTGTTTGTCTTTGCGCTGATCTTAGTCATTGCTCGCTCACTAGCTAAACTTACGCGTAAGGTTGTGAGTAAAGCCGTTGCTTCGCAGAACCTGAAACTTTCCCAATTAATGCAGGACTTTTTTATTTCGATGTCCGGTAAAGCAGTATGGCTCATCGGTATCATGGTCGGGTTGTCGCAGATTGGCTTAAATTTAGCCCCAATTCTTACCGGTTTCGGTATTGCTGGTGTGATCATTGGTTTTGCGCTGCAAGATACTCTATCTAATTTTGCAGCAGGTATGATGCTGTTGATTTATCGCCCATTCGATGTGGGTGATTTTGTGTACGCTGGGGGCGTAGACGGTAAAGTGAGTCACATGAGTTTAGTCAATACCACCATTCGTACCTTTGATAACCAGATTATTATTGTGCCAAACAGCAAGATATGGGGAGATGTGATAAAGAACGTTACCCATGAGCGTATTCGCCGTGTCGACATGGTTTTTGGTATTGGTTACGCCGATGATTTACTCAAAGCAGAATCTGTACTGGCCGACATTGTGACCTCTCACCCTGCAGTGCTACGTACTCCTGAGCCAATGATTAAAGTGCATACCTTGAATACGTCTTCTGTCGACTTCATTGTTCGCCCATGGGTAAAAACAGATGACTACTGGGATGTGTATTGGGATGTGACCAAAGAAGTGAAATTGCGTTTTGATCGTGAAGGTATTTCGATTCCTTTTCCTCAACAAGATGTGCACTTACATATGGTGAAGGAAAATAGAAAAGAAGCATAAACTTAGAATGACGGTGATCAGGCTCTGCAAATCGCTGTAGTGCTGCGAAACCAATTCATTCTCACTCAACCCAACATGTTGATGTTTTTTACAATATAAATAAAAAGGAAAGTAAAGTGGCCGAGTTTAAATATAAAAATCTAAGCCAAGAAGAGCAAGACAAGTTAGATGCAGCGACGTTCCGTCGTCTTCTGGCTCATTTAGATGCAAACAAAGATGTGCAAAATATCGATCTTATGATCCTTGCGGGTTTCTGTCGTAACTGTTTCAGTAAATGGTACAAAGCAGAGGCAGAGGCGTTAGGTGCTGACATCAATATCGATGACGCTCGCGAGCGTGTTTACGGGATGACCTACGACGAGTGGAAACAAAACCACCAGCCAAAAGCGACACCAGAACAGATGGCTGCTTTTGAAGCTCGCCAGAAGAAGTAATTGGCGAGTACGTTAAGCCGATATAAAACAGCCCGCTGACTCAGCGGGCTTTTTTTCTATTGGCAATATGATTCTTACTCAGTGATTGGGCCGCAACATGCTGGCTCAACACAGCCTTTTGCTTGGATGATTTCAAGCTGCGCTAGGTAAGGTTGAATATCACCGATGTGCTCTTTTACCCACTCCATATTGTAGTAAGTATCTAGATAACGTTCACCAGAATCACAAAGTAGTGTCACTATCGAACCATTCTCACCACGTTGTTTCATCTCGCAAGCTAATTGTAATACACCGTATAGGTTGGTACCGGTTGATGCACCCACTTTTCGGCCTATTAAGCCTGATAGCCAATGTGCGGTTGCCACGCTTGCTGCATCTGGGATTTTGCGCATTTCGTCAACAACACCAGCAATGAAGCTTGGCTCAACGCGTGGTCGGCCAATGCCTTCGATCTTACTGCCGTTTTCGCCTCGGATGTCCGTATTGCCTGATTGGAAGTAGTCAAAGAATACTGAATTCTCCGGGTCAACCACGCATAGTTTAGTGTCGTATTTTTGGTAACGAATAAAGCGTCCGATGGTTGCTGATGTGCCACCAGTACCAGGACTCATTACTACCCAGCTTGGGATAGGATGATCTTCTAGCTTCATTTGGCTGAAGATAGAGTTGGCGATGTTGTTGTTGCCGCGCCAGTCTGTTGCACGCTCTGCATAGGTAAATTGGTCCATGTAGTGACCGTTTAGTTCTTCCGCTAGGCGGCGAGATTCATCATAAATCTGGTCTGAACGGTCAACAAGATGTGCTTTACCGCCGTAGAATTCGATTTGTTCAATTTTCTTGCGCGCAGTGGTCTTTGGCATCACAGCAATAAATGGCAAGCCTAGCAGACGGGCGAAGTAGGCTTCAGAGACCGCTGTACTGCCTGACGATGCTTCAATAACCGTCGTTTCTGGACCGACCCAGCCGTTGCATATTGCATATAGGAATAGCGAACGAGCTAAACGATGCTTCAGTGAGCCTGTTGGGTGCGTACTTTCATCTTTCAAGTAAATGTCGATACCATCTAGAAAGGGTAGGTCAAGTTTGAATAGGTGAGTATCCGCAGAGCGTTGGAAGTCTGCTTCAATTTTTCGAACGGCATTGTTGATCCAGTTGTGGTCAGTACACATAACGTGTCTCCTCGAAAATTTGTAGGGTTTTTGTTTTTATCTGTAGGGATAATCTACCTATTAATAAAGAGAAAAACTTTGCTATTATTGTTTGTATAATCACCATGGATAGAAAAAATTTCTCTTTATTGAGGCTTTTGTAGAAATGAGTTTAGATAGAATTGATAGGCAGTTGCTTTCTTTACTGCAAAGCGATGGCACGTTGTCATTGAATGACTTGGCAGAGCGAGTCAGCCTGACGAGCACACCATGCTGGAAGCGGCTCAAAAAGCTTGAAGATGAAGGATATATTGAAAAGCGAGTGGCACTTTTGAGCGCAGAGAAACTTGATCTCTCTTTTATCGCTTTTGTACAACTAAAAACCAGCGACCACTCCGAAGCTTGGTATCATCATTTTGTGACCACAGTGAGTGACTTTCCAGAAGTGATGGAGTTTTATCGTATGGCTGGGGAGTACGATTATATGATGAAGGTATTGGTAAAAGACATGAAGCGTTTTGATGAATTTTACAAGCGCTTAGTAAACAGCGTGAAAGGATTATCGAACGTCACCTCGACCTTTGCAATGGAACCGATTAAGTATAAGACGGAATTGCCGATTAGTGGCATATAACGAGTAGGGATTAGCAGTTTAGAATGATAAAAAGGAGTGTTTGAGCACTCCTTTTGTTCCACAGAACTAAAGATTAACACTGACTTGAGTTAAGGTTACTTAGTAAAACGCATGACGCCTTCTTGAACAGCAGTTGCCACTAGGTGACCTTGTTGGTTGTATATCTCGCCACGCACTAATCCTCGAGTGTTGCTTGCGGTTGGACTTTCAATCGCGTACAACAACCATTCATCCATCTTAAACGGGCGGTGGAACCAGATAGAATGGTCGATGGTCGCAACCTGTAAATTTGGCGTCATTAAAGACACTTCGTGTGGGAAAAGTGCCGTGACCAAGAACCCCCAGTCAGAAGCATAACCTAATAAGTACTGATGGATAAGTTGATTCTCTGGCATTTCTCCATTTGCGCGGATCCATAGATATTGCTTCGCTTCTGCTTTTTTAGGGTTTAGAGGGTTTATGATATTGACAGGGCGCGTTTCGATCGGCTTTTCACCGCAGACGGTTTTTCGTAATTTTTCAGGTAGAAACTCAGCAATGTGGCTCGCGAGTTCTGTTTCTGAAGGGAAGTGCTCTGGTCCGGGGATATTTGGCATGGTGTTTTGGTGATCAAAGCCAGGAGCTTCGCCATGATAAGACGCGGTGAGGTAGAAGATCGGACGACCATTTTGAATCGCTTTAACACGGCGTGTACTGAAACTACGGCCATCGCGCAGATTTTCTACATCATAAATGATGGGTTTTTCTGGATCGCCAGGATATAGGAAGTAACTGTGGAATGAATGCACGGTACGAGCCTCGTCGACGGTGTAACGTGCCGCTGATAGCGCTTGTCCAATTACCTGACCGCCGTAAACCTGAGGTAAACCTAAGTTCTCGCTTTGGCCGCGGAACAAGCCTTCTTCTAGCTTTTCGAGTTGCAGTAGGCTAAGCAATTCTCGTAGTGGTTTACTCATGATGTCTCCTCACCGTTATTTTTGTTGTTGCTTCAATTATGAAACAAAATCAATTATTTGATAATTTCTAACTTAGTTAAACTATTGTCAAATGACAGAATTAAACGCAGACAGTGTAATAATCTCCCTTTATACTTAGCGCGAATTGATACACACGCAGAGGCATGTATGAAAAAAACACTACTACTTGTTACTTCTTTACTATTCGGTGCTGCACTAGTGGGTTGCCAATCTTCTCAAACAACACTAACGGAATCAGCCGAGGCATCTATGAAGATCATTACAGGTACAGTGGCTTACCGTGAGCGTATTGCATTACCTCCACACGCGGTGGTGACCGTCGCGCTTGAAGACGTATCTCTTGCGGATGCACCGGCAAAAGTTCTTGCAAAACAAACGTTCGAGACAGAAGGAAAACAAGTCCCATTTGCTTTTGAACTAAGCTATGACAGCAATGATATCAAACCAAATCACCGTTACAGCCTACGTGCTCGTATTGAAGTAGACGGCAAACTTCGCTTCATTAACGACACGAGCATTCCAGTGATTACGGATGCAGAGCAAACTCATCAAGCTAACATCCGTCTGGTGGGTACACGCTAATTTTTGCATTAAAGACTCATTAATGGCAGCTTATGGCTGCCATTTGTATTTTTTCAGTGACACTCTTCCAATTTCAGACACCTCAATCCCTTCTGATTCCAGTTTTTCTTTCTGTCTATCGAGATCTCGACCTTTCAATGATATTTTTCCTTGACTGTTAATTACACGAAACCAAGGAAGTTTACTGCCTTCAGGTAAATTCCCAAGCGCTTTTCCGACATGTCTTGCATAGCCGGGATAACCAGCCATTTTTGCTATATCACCGTAAGTTGAAACATTTCCTTTTGGAATTTGGTGAATTACAGCAAAGATTTGGATTAAAAATTGGTCCATACTTATAGTGTCCGCTGTTGTTTGCCAAGGAATGGTAATATACAAGACTTGTATTTCGCTATTCGTTCTTGCTCCTTAACATCATTTGCTGCTCTTCGTTTCTTAGTGTCCGTTGCTATCTCTTTTTTGAGCAGTGTCTTGATTCCAAAGAGTAAGTTTAAAATACAAACAAGGAATTCAAGCTTAGCTTGAACCAAGATTCACTCAACGACCTTTATCCCATTTTGATATGCCGTTGAGTAACCAACTCCGTTGGGGAAGCTAGGAGGCGCTATGATTTTTTCGACACTTCAATTTCTCATTACGACTTTACTTGCTGTGGTATGCACTCGTGCAATCAGTTTAAGTGAAGGCGATATTCCTTTTATTGCTTTGATGATCCCTGCCTTATGGATGTTGCCGCAAGGTGGTCTTGCTGGTCTCGTTCTGTTAGGTGCGATGACGGTTTATGGTGTTACTTTGTCCATGCAGCCAATCGCGTTGTCCGTTGGTGTGCTTGTTCTTTTTCCTCTGCTTATGGTGGTGTTCTCTCGTCGTAGTTCTTTAGGCGTGCTGCTTACAGCGGGCTTGATTGTTGTCACGTTACAAGTTGGCATTATGGTGACACAACAGTCTGACAAGCTCGGCGGTTCGGCATGGCTTACTGTCGTACAAACGCTCGCCGTGATCGTGATGTGGTGGTCGGCAAGGCACTGGAAGCCTTCGGAAAAACACAGCTGGTGGGCGCTATTGTTATTATTGCCGTTATGGCTTGCTGATTTACCTTATGCAGTACTTGTTGCTCTTAGTATCACGGGCATTCTGGCCTCGATGGAAGCTCTGACTAAGATCAAAAACTCTATGCGTTGGGGTAAACTACTTTGTTGGACTTTACCAACAGTGGGCTTTGCGGTGTTGGTGGTGAGCCCAAACATTGAAGTGCCGAACTCTGTCTTTGTTGTTTGGATGTGTTTACTTGGTACGGCGTGGATGACTGACTACATTTTACGCAGTAATGATGAGCAAACGGAGTTATAGAACGAGGGTATTGCTTTAATTAAATAGTGACCCGTACGACAAACTGTTGATATGTTTATGAAATCATTGGCAAAGTGTTATATGTTTTTGCTTTCATAATTTTTGCGTTTATAAAAATAAGAATTTAAACCTAACTATATGATAAATAGTTAATTATTAGAAACGTTGGTCATGGTAAAAGTTGTTCAAAGGTTGCTGTTTTTGGCTTGTTGTTTATTGAGCTTGAGTCTTAAATCCGAGCCCGTTAATCCTTCTCATTATCAAGTGGCGACAAAAGCAGATGATGTCGTCACTCGGGTACTGTTTGATGCAATAGCTGCAAAGTTTAATGTGTCGATTCAGTATGTTAATTATTCTAGTTTCGGTGCTGCTCTTGATTCTGTTGCTCACGGAGAGAGTGACTTCGCCGCCAATATTACTTATACCGAAGCTCGAGCACAGCACTTTAGTTACTCGCGTCCGACCAATATCGAATATACTTACCTTTACGCTTTGCACGATGCCACGTTAGATGAAGTTGCGATCGTTGGGGTGCCCCAAGGCACTATTTATGCGGAGCTGATCAAGCAAAATTACCCAGAGTTACGACAAGTGCCCTACCAGGGCCATGAAGAAGCGGTGGAATTACTCCGATCTGGGCGCGTAGATGGCGTTGTTGATGCCATCAATCAACTTAAACCTATGTTGATTGAAGGGTTCGCTGCCAAAATGCTTAATGATTATATTTCGATTAAGCCTGTCTCTATCGTTAGCAAAAGGGGCACCTACCTAGAAGAACTCGATAAATTTGCTCGTTTTATTCATAGCGAAGAGGTGCAAAAGTTATTACGTGAACAAATTGCCCTATACCAATTTGAGTTGCGCCAAGCAGCACTGAGAAAGTCAATAAAACAGCTTCCAATCGACTTAAACCAACCTATTCGAATTAAATTTGAGTCTCTTTTTCCTTATGTCATCTATCAAGATGATGGTTCGGTAAAGGGGTTGACGGCAGATGCGGTCCTGCAAAGTTGTCGTATTTTGGCATTGAACTGTGAGGTTGTTAGTCAGCCGAATGAGAGCTGGGGAACCATGTATCAACAGTTCATTCAAGGTGAGTTTGATATATTGGCACCTTTGATTATCAGTCGAGAACGACGTGAGTTTAGTCATTTCCCACAACCACACTATTGGCCAACATCAGTGATGGTGAAACGCCTTGGTTATAAGACCAACGTTTACTCTGATGTCTCACAGCTTATTTCTGAACGTATTGGAGTCGTTAAAGATGACTTCTTCGATATAATGCTGACGCAAAGGCTACCACTTAAAGATCTGATACGCTATCAAACCCAAGAGGACCTTGTAGAGGCATTGCTTGCCCACGAGGTTGATTATATCGCCATGGATACCGCGATGTTGAATCACTTTTTGCGCCAGAGTGAGCTGATTCCCATTGAGAAAGACAACGCGATTGGAGAGTTTTACCAATCTCAGCTTTCAATTGGTCTTGCGAAAAATGAGCGTGGAGAGCTACTTACACCATTTTTCAGTCTGGCGATTTCGATGTTGGATTTGGGAAAAATCGTTGCAACCTATGACCTTAGACCGGATTGGCGTACCGCGTTAGAGTATGAGGTTCGCTTAGCAACACAAACTCGATTTCTGTTTTTCTTGCTGCTTATCGTGGCGATGGGGGTCTCATTGTACCTATATAGGCAGTCTAATACCGATAACCTAACAGGCCTTAGAAACCGTCGCTCGCTGCAAGTGACGTATCGTAAAGGTGTCCAAAAGGATTTAACGATTCTTTATTTAGATATCAACAAATTCAAGCAAATTAACGATACTCATGGTCACCGAGCTGGCGATGAGGTTCTAAAATTGTTGTCGTTAAAAATACGTCGAGTGTGGGAAGGGCGCGCTTACCGTATAGGGGGAGATGAATTTATTCTTATCGGTTATCCCCCTAAGGAGCAGTTGGCGAGAGTTATACACGAGCTTAGCTTGCTTAATTTAGAATATGCACAGTTTGGTGAGCTTAGCCAAGTGACTATCTCTGTTGGGGTCTCCGAAAAACGCAGCCGGGTTGTCAGTTTGGAGCAAGCGCTACATTTAGCCGACGAAGATATGTATTTCAGTAAACAAGCATCACGCGATTATTCACTATCACATGAGTTAGCAGCACAAGCTTAACACCTTGAATTGTTCGAGTTTTGTTCAAACGGGTGTGAAAAAAGTAAATTCATCACATTAGCTCTTGCAATCTGAGAGGTGATACTGAATAATCCTCACATCATTTGAGACCAGCTCTCAAAACAGAATTATGGGGCTCTGGTCCTCTCGCAACAATAGCTCGTGAACTCGGTCAGGTCCGGAAGGAAGCAGCCGCAGCGTGTGACTTGTGTGCCGGGATGTGGCTGGGGTCCCACCCTTTATGAAGCCTGCAATATATGTTGTTGCAAGCATCACCTTTAAAAGCCTCGCTTATACAGCGAGGCTTTTTTCGTTTTCGACGTCTCTTTTGGTTCATTTTACTTTATTCTATAATTTGGCTCTCAAGTACATACCATTTTCTCCTGGGATATTTCATGATTTCAAAAAACCAACTAAAACTGCTTCGTGCTTTGGGTCAAAAGAAGCAGCGTAAAGCGCACAGCTTATTTCTGGTTCAAGGTGAAAAAAACGTGCTGGAATTAGCAAACAGTGCACTAAACGTAAAGCATATCTTTGCGACGGCAGAGTTTCTTGAACAACATCGTCAAGAGCTAAATGGTTTTGATTGCATCGAAGCATCGCTAGATGATCTTACTAAAGCAAGTACACTAGTGAGTAACAATTCGGCAATCGCTGTGGTGGAAATTCCAAATGTAAAAATACCTCCGGCGAAAGGTTTGATGATTGCACTGGATGGTGTCTCTGATCCGGGCAACTTAGGTACGATCATTCGCGTAGCAGATTGGTATGGCATTAAGCATATTATTGCGAGCACAGATTGTGCGGACCCTTATAATCCGAAAACCATCAGCGCGACCATGGGCAGTTTCGGCCGCGTACAAGTGAGCCTTGTGGACTTACCAAACTACTTAGAAGACGCAAACTTGCCAGTGTATGGCGCTTTCCTTGAAGGCGACAGCGTGCATAAGACGGAATTCTCAGCAGAAGGTATTTTGTTGATGGGCAGTGAGTCTCACGGTGTACGTGAAGCCGCATCTAAGTACGTGACGGACAAAATTACCATTCCGGCGTTTGGTGGTGCCGAGTCACTGAACGTCGCTATGGCAACGGGTATCATTTTAGACAACATGCGTCGTCAACACAGCTAATTGAGTTAACGAACCAGATACAAAAAAAGCGTAACGATTTCGGTCATTACGCTTTTTTCGCTTTAATGCGCTTACTTTTCTAGCATGTCCAACTTGTTTGGTACACCGTTCCACTTTTCCGCGTCATCCATCGCAGGCTTCACTTCCGTTTGTACCGGCCAGATTTCTGCGAGCTCAGCGTTCAGCTCTTTATAGATTTCTTGACCGTCCGGCAGTTCATCTTCTTGGAAGATTGCCGCTGCTGCACACTCGTCAACACATAAGCCACAGTCGATACATTCAATCGGGTTGATTACCATAAAGTTTGGACCTTCGTGGAAGGCATCTGCAGGGCATACCGCGACACAGTCAGTGTACTTACATTGGATACAGTTATCGGTTACGACAAACGCCATGATAATCCGCTCTTAAGTTAGTCAAAATTGAAGAATGGGGATGATACTCATCCCAAGGCAAAATTCAACATTCACTATGTTAAATCCGACTCTCCACTTGGATTTAGTATGACAGACAAACCAATTTCTCGTAAAATGCGCGCCATTGTGAGCTGACCACTATTACGTTCCTCAAATTTAACGAGGGAAATGGGGGTTGGCTAAGACACCGACAACAACGAGACATCAGTATGATTCGTATTAATGAAATTAAACTTCCTCTGGATCATGAAGAAGGCGCGCTACTCGACGCGATTACTAACAAACTTGGCATTGATGCTGAGAAAGTTATCTCTTTTAACGTCTTTAGACGCGGCTATGATGCTCGTAAGAAAACCAATATTCATCTTATTTACACGCTAGACATCATCATTGAAGGTGATGAATCTACACTGTTAGCTAAGTTCGAAAAAGATCCACACGTTCGTCAAACGCCAGATATGGAATACAAGTTCGTGGCGAAAGCACCTGAGAACCTAACAGAGCGCCCAGTGGTGATTGGTTTTGGTCCCTGTGGTCTGTTTGCGGGTTTGGTTCTCGCGCAAATGGGCTTCAACCCAATCATTGTTGAACGTGGTAAAGAAGTACGTGAACGTACAAAAGACACGTTCGGCTTCTGGCGCAAGCGCACACTAAACCCTGAATCAAACGTACAGTTTGGTGAAGGCGGTGCTGGTACGTTCTCGGACGGTAAACTATACAGCCAAGTAAAAGATCCAAACTTCTACGGTCGTAAAGTGATCACAGAGTTTGTGGCAGCAGGCGCGCCAGAAGAAATCCTATACGTAAGTAAGCCACATATCGGTACCTTTAAACTGGTTACGATGATCGAGAAGATGCGTGCGAAAATCATCGAACTAGGTGGTGAAATCCGTTTTAGTACGCGTGTAGATGATCTGCATATGGAAGATGGTCAAATCACTGGTGTGGCATTATCAAACGGTGAGGTGATTAAATCTCGTCACGTTGTGTTAGCGGTTGGTCACAGTGCACGTGATACGTTTGAAATGTTGTACGATCGCGGTGTTTACATGGAAGCAAAACCGTTTTCGGTGGGCTTTCGTATCGAGCACAAACAAGCGATGATCGATGAAGCACGTTTTGGTAAAAATGCGGGGCACCCTATTCTTGGAGCTGCAGACTACAAACTGGTTCACCATTGTAAGAACGGCCGTACGGTTTACAGTTTCTGTATGTGTCCGGGTGGTACAGTAGTTGCGGCAACCTCTGAAGAAGGTCGTGTGGTAACGAACGGTATGAGCCAATACTCACGTGCAGAGCGCAACGCAAACAGTGCAATCGTTGTTGGTATCTCACCAGAAGTGGATTACCCAGGTGATCCGCTAGCTGGTATCCGTTTTCAGCGTGAACTCGAATCAGGAGCTTACAAACTTGGTGGTGAGAACTACGACGCACCAGCACAGAAAATCGGTGATTTCCTAAAAGGTCGCGATCCAAGTGCACTAGGTGATGTCGAACCGTCATTCACTCCGGGTATCAAGTTGACTGATCTCTCAAAAGCACTACCTGCGTTTGCAATCGAAGCTATTCGTGAAGCCATTCCAGCATTCGATCGTAAGATCAAAGGATTTGCGTCTGAAGATGGTCTCCTAACTGGCGTGGAGACACGTACGTCATCTCCAGTTTGTATCAAACGTGGTAAGGATTTCCAAAGCGTGAACGTAAAAGGATTCTTCCCAGCAGGTGAAGGTGCAGGTTACGCCGGTGGTATTCTATCTGCAGGTATCGATGGTATTAAAGTGGCCGAAGCGGTTGCTCGTGATATCGTAGAAGCGATGCAAAACGCATAATTTAATCGCCTGTTAAGACGTCTAAAGCCAGCCTAATTTGAGACTGGCTTTTTTATTTCATTCTGCATAGCTAATTGTTTATGGTGCGCATTTTTATTCTGATGCAGCTCTGACTCGACTTGCGCTCAAGCTTTATACACTCTTCGATTTCCCCCCTAACTTGGTTTGCCTTTTACATTATATAAATATTCAGCGGTGTATTAATTGCTCCGTCTTATGTATCAATTCAGATAAAGAACAATAGACTAAGCCTATAAATAAAATTGCTAATTTCCATTTAGTAAAATCAAGAAATTAGACGACACTTATCTTAAGGCAGCAATAACGTGCCGATAAGGAGATTAAGAATGCACTCACTAAAAGTAAAAGATTACATGACGTTACAAGCAGTGTCCTTCACCGCAGGTATGTCGCTTACGGCGGCGCTTAATAAGGTGATGCAAAGTGTTACTCTTGGTGGTCCTGTTATCGACGAGCATGAAAAAGTCATTGGATTCCTCTCAGAGCAGGATCTTTTGGATGAACTGATTAAAACCAGTTACCACTGTCAGGATACGCATACGGTTCAAGAATGCATGCACAAAGATGTGTTGTCCGTCTCTCCAGAAATGTCGATCATTGAGTTGGCCGATATGATGAAGGTGGGGAAACCTAAAATGTATCCAGTGGTGGATGATACAGAGAAGCTTGTTGGCATGATCACTCGACGTGATGTGTTGAGGGCCATCGGAAAGTCGCTAGATGAATGCTTCCAACATCCCGTTTAGAAGCAAAACAATGTAGAGATAAGATAGAAAGGCGCCTCGGCGTCTTTTTGTCGTAAAGGAAGGATATGTCCACACAAGATGCCAAGTTTGTTCAAGGCTCTACCATGCGCCATATCTTGGTGATGTCCGGCGCTGGCTCGGTGGGGTTGATGGCACTGTTTGTTGTTGATTTACTCGATATGCTGTTCATCAGTATGCTAGGACAAGTGGAACTTGCTGCTGCGGTTGGTTTTGCTGGAACGTTAATTTTTTTCTCTACCTCAGCCTCTATTGGCACTTCTATTGCGATGGGGGCACTCGTTTCTAAAGCCATTGGTGCGAGAGATCTTGACCGTGCGAGGTTAATGAGCGGTAGTATCATGCTGACCGCTTTTATGATCAGCGTGGTCATCACCATTGGCATGTTTATTCACATTCCAGAGTTATTAGCCGCTATCGGTGCAAAGGGAGTGACTGCTGAGCGTGCACAAGCTTACCTCCACATTCTTTTGCCAAGCGCACCAATACTCGCACTCGGTATGTCTGCGGGTGCGGGACTTCGTGCTGCTGGCGATGCAAAGCGATCCATGTGGGCGACGTTATCGGGTGGCATCATCAATGCGATTCTTGATCCGTTATTTATCTTTGTTTTTAAATGGAACGTCGAAGGTGCTGCTGCTGCGTCGGTGATTGCACGCTTTACCGTATTCGCCGTTTCCTTCTACCCTTTGGTGAAAGTGCATCAATTGGTTGCTTTTCCTCGTTTTAATTTTGTTAGAAGTCACCTCAAAACTATCTTGGCGATCGCTATCCCTGCCATTATCACTAACACCGCCACACCGATTGGCAACGCGATAGTAACCACCTACATCGCTCAATTTGGTGAAGGCTTTGTTGCAGGATTTGCGGTGATAGGTCGTCTAACCCCCGTCTGTTTTGCTGTAATTTTTGCGTTGTCAGGTGCCGTTGGGCCCATCATTGGTCAGAATTTTGGTGCAGACCGCATAGATAGGGTTAAGAAAACGCTCACCGATTCGTTGTTTGTCACAACGGTGTACACTCTGGCGGTATGTCTCTTGCTTTATCTGTTGCAAGATTACATTGTTACGATGTTCAGCCTTACTGGTGATGCAGCGATCATCGTCGCCGCTTTCTGTACTTACGTAGCGATTAGTTTTGTTTTCAACGGAACCTTATTTGTGGCGAATACCTCGTTTAACAATTTGGGTCGGCCGTTGTACTCAACCGCATTGAATTTGGGGAAAGCAACGCTTGGCACGCTGCCTTTTGTTTACTTCGGCGCACAGTGGTATGGCGCACTTGGCGTGCTTTATGGACAAGCTGTGGGTACCGTTATATTCGGTGTTTTGGCTTTGGTTGTGTTGAACAAGCACATTAAAGATTTGATGCAGAATTTTGGCGAAGAGTTGGTGGAAGATGATCCGGCGATGACCTGCGTAATTACTTCTCCATTCTGTTCCCATGATGCGATGTTGATTGAAGAAATTGCAGCGGCGGTTGAAGAAAAAAACGATAATTAGTTTGCTATATTCATGTAATTGATGCTTGACCTTAGACCTAACTCTAAGGTTTATCCTTATCTGTAGGTAAAGTGTTATTACTAATAAGGAAAGCGAACTATGTGTACTAAACATCAAGGTTGCCAATCAGGCAAAATCAAAACAGCGGTGCCAATTAGTGCAGCTGACTCTTGCTGCTCACCTGCAAAACCTACGTTGACAATTTCTCAAGCAAGCGTGACTGCCTCTGGGGATTCTTGTTGCAGCGGTGGCGGCAGTTGCAGTACCGATCCCGCTGATGAAGAAGGCTCTGCCGAACCCGTCAAATCGTCAGTTCGCAATAGTTGGCTAGTCTCTGGTATGGACTGCCCATCGTGCGCACGAAAACTTGAAAAAGCGGTCGCTTCTGTCGAAGGCGTCGTCCATGTCAAAGTACTATTTGCTACGGAAAAGCTGGTTGTTGATTTTGACAATCATGCTCTTGCATCGGCGATAGAACAGACTGCCCTACAAACTGGTTTTCCACTGAGTTCGACTGATGCCCCTAAACAAAAAATGGAAAATAAAGGTTGGTTTGGCATCATTAAAGACAATATTCAGATTCTCTCTATAGCAGGTGCAATGGCATTTGCAGGCATTATTTCAGATTTTGAACCGCAGTTAAGTACATGGATCTTTACGTTGACCTGTTTACTTGGTTTGTATCCCGTTGCGCTGAAGGCGGTTAAACTGGCTCGTAGCGGAACCCCGTTTACCATTGAGACGTTAATGAGTGTTGCTGCACTTGGTGCGCTGTATCTTGGTGAAACCGCAGAAGCGGCGATGGTGTTATTGCTTTTCCTTATTGGTGAAAAGTTAGAAGCGTACGCATCCTCTCGCGCTCGAAGTGGTGTACAGGCTCTGATGGATCTGGTGCCAGAAAACACCACGCTGGTGGTTGGAGGACAGCGCAAAGAAGTGCCAGCCTCACAACTTCAACCCGGTGACGTGATTGAAGTGGCCCCCGGTGGTCGTATGCCTGCTGATGGCCTACTGCTGACTCTTGCTGCAAGTTTTGATGAAAGTGCGCTAACCGGAGAATCGGTTCCTGTTGAACATGGTGCCGGCGGTAAAATCATGGCTGGCGCAGTGGTCGTTGACAAAGTGGTTCAAGTTCAAGTCACTTCACGCCACGGCGAAAATGCCATTGATCGTATCTTACATCTGATTGAAGAAGCGGAATCGCGTAAAGCACCTCTTGAACGTTTTTTAGACAAATTTAGCCGCTGGTATACGCCTTTAATGATGCTGGTATCACTGCTCGTCATCATCACTCCTCCTTTGCTGTTTGCGCAGCCATGGGAAACCTGGGTATATCGAGGATTAGCATTGTTATTGATTGCATGTCCATGTGCTTTGGTGATCTCAACGCCAGCGGCGATCACCTCTGGTTTGGCGGCTGCCGCAAAGCGTGGCGCATTGATCAAAGGCGGGGCTGCACTCGAATTACTTGGTCGAGTTGAGTCGGTAGCATTCGATAAAACCGGAACGTTGACACAAGGTAAACCACAAGTCACGGATGTCGTCGCATTGGGTGTGAGTGAAGATCATCTATTAAGTCTCACGGCTGCAATTGAAATCGGTTCTAGTCACCCATTGGCGGTTGCGCTTGTAAACAAAGCGCAAGAGCAAGGTATTACTATCCCTGAAGCAACAGACAAAACCGCACAGGTGGGCTCTGGTGTTACCGGTATGGTAGGGGGCAAACTGGTGCAAGTGATCTCACCTTCAAAGGCGGATTTTCCATTATCGCAGGAGATCGAGCAGCGAGTGGCCAAACTGGAAGAACAGGGTAAAACCGTCGTTATTGCACGTTATGATCATGATGTGTTGGGTGTGATTGCTTGGCAAGATACATTACGCGAAGATGCGGAGCAAGCCGTCGCAGCGCTGAAGAAACTGGGTATCTCTTCCATCATGCTAACGGGTGACAATCCTCGAAGTGCCGAGTCTATTGCGGATCAAATAGGTCTGGATTACAAAGCAAGTTTGCTGCCTGCAGATAAAGTCCATTATGTCGAGCAGCTCTCTGGTCGCCACACCGTTGCAATGGTCGGTGATGGTATCAACGATGCTCCAGCGATGAAGGCCTCGAGTATTGGTATTGCAATGGGCGGTGGTACTGACGTTGCGTTAGAAACCGCAGACGCAGCGCTCACCCACAACCGCTTGGTCGAACTTCCGGTAATGATCGAACTTTCACGAGCTACTTTAAACAACATTCATCAGAACGTCGCATTAGCGCTTGGTCTGAAAGGCGTGTTCTTGGTGACTAGTTTGTTAGGTATCACAGGGTTGTGGGTAGCGGTATTGGCTGATAGTGGCGCAACTGCGCTAGTTACATTGAATGCATTAAGACTGCTTCGCTTTAAATCTAAGCAAGTTCAATAACTTAAATATTAGCCCGAGGTGCTCATTGTCTTGGTTTTTTATTGGTTACGAAACACACTGGACTCTTGGATGATTGAATTTAAAGGGCGTCATTTTCTATGCAACAAATTGGGTGCAACAAAATGACGTCCCTGCTCACAAAGTGTGACTTGATCCGATTTTATTTGAAAGTTTAAGTTTATTACATTGTTTCATTGTGACTGTGATCACTCAACATTAACAAAAGGTTCGCTACAGTGCTTCTGTACCCAACAACTTATTAATGAGCTTATTGTTTACAAAATAAGCCAAAAAGGAGCGACTTATGTCTCAAGCTGTCTTCCACTTAGGTGTTACTGAAGCCGATCTTAATGGTGCGACTCTTGCTATCATCCCTGGTGATCCGGCACGCGTTCAAAAAATCGCAGAACAAATGGACAACCCAGTATTCCTAGCAAGTCAACGAGAATACACACTATACCGTGCAGAGTTAGATGGTAAGCCTGTGGTGGTTTGTTCTACAGGTATTGGTGGCCCATCGACTTCTATCGCGGTTGAAGAGTTAGCGCAGCTTGGCGTTCGCACTTTCCTACGAGTTGGCACGACAGGTGCTATTCAACCAAACGTAAATGTAGGCGATATGATTGTAACGACCGGATCCGTTCGTCTAGATGGCGCGAGCCTACATTTTGCTCCAATGGAGTTCCCAGCAGTAGCAGACTTCGAAATTGCAGCAGCGATGAAAGCAGCAGTTGAAGAGTCTGGTGCTACCGTTCATATGGGGGTGACAGCTTCAAGTGATACTTTTTACCCAGGCCAAGAGCGTTACGACACTTTCTCTGGTCGTGTGGTTAAGCGCTTCCAAGGCTCTATGCAAGAGTGGCAAGACATGGGCGTTTTGAACTTCGAAATGGAGTCTGCAACGTTGCTAACTATGTGTGCAAGCTCAGGTTTGAAAGCAGGTTGTGTGGCGGGGGTCATTATCAACCGTACACAAAAAGAGATTCCAGATCATTCAACGCTGAAAGAAACGGAAGCTCGCTCAATTAAAGTTGTAGTAGAAGCGGCTCGTAAGATGCTTTAAGTACAACTTAATTGGCATTTAATCAAACGGGAAAAAACCAGAGGCTCGCCTCTGGTTTTTTCTATCTGCAGAATCTTATTTTGCCTGATTACGTGCAATAAAAAAGCAGCGAGAACGCTGCTTTTTTATTTGAACTCAAATGGTTAGATTTCGTCAGAGCCGCCTGCGGCTTTGAACCACGCACTCAGATGCGTTTTGAGATCTTTCAGTTCATCCGGGCCAATCAATGCTAAGCCCAAATCTTCTGCACGTGTAATATCATTATGACGTAACGGGCGGAAGCTCACGAGCATTGCTCGAGCTTGTAGGCCGCCTAATAGATCACGCAGTGATTCTAGCTTGTACAACGTATCATCGCCGTCGTCACGCATGCCTTTGGTTTTACATTCAATGATGTGCAGTTTGTTGTTAACGACGGTCGCAACATCAAGTTCATTACGAACTTCGCTTTCTCCGAGTTTGCGATAAACCTGCACATTCAAAGAACGGTCTTGAATCGTTGGCATGGTGTCTTGAATTTGCTTAACCGTGCTGTGAACTAGCGTCTCTAACCATTCACCATTCGAGAAACGGCGTGCATCTTCATCAGAAAAGGTGAGTACCCCGTTTTCGTAGGTCGCTATTTGCGCTTCGACCAAATCGGTCAGCAGCATGTTCAACTCGCGGTAGCCTTGTTGCTTCTCAGAAAGTTCAACATCCAACTTTTGCTCTTTGCGACAAGTGGTTGCTAGATAGTTCAGCGTCGCAAGGCCTGGGCCAAGCTCTAACGCGTTCGATGCCCAACGCTCCCCAAGCTCGTACAGTTTTTGGTCTAGCTGAGGAGGAAGGTCGATGTGGTGGAATTCGCCACGCGCACCAAAAATAGTCAGGTAATCGGAGATGGTAATGTGATCTTCTACTTGCGTATCGTCTTTGCCATCAGGGTATAGCCAGCAAAGTTTGTCGCTATTTGGTTCCACAACAAAGATTGGCCAATGGTAAGTACGGAACACCTCGTACACAGAAAGAAGTCGATGTCGCAGACCGCAGCTTGCGTTGAGTTTGACTTCTAACCCTCGGTTATGTAAATCCTGTGCCAGTGCTTGAATGGACTGTTTAATAAGAGAGGTATTGACCACAGAAGGAATCTCAAAAAACTCAGAGGTGATTTCTCGCTGTTCTAGTACCGTACTCAGTCGGTGATATACGCCTTCTTGGCTTTTGTCGCCAATAAACACGATATGGGTACTGATAGTACGATTATCTAATAGAGGAGTGATCAATCTCACGGGATCTTGATCAATAATACCAACATGAACAGCCATAGGTTTTCCTTCTTATTTGGCTTGCTCCAGCAGAGTAAGTTAATGGATGAGCAGGCCATAATTACCATATGTAGACAAGGCCGTAAAAAAACAAGGGTGACTCTATAAAAAGTCACCCTTCAACAGTCGGTTGGCAGAAATAGCCTAATTAACCATAGTTATACTAAAGCTTAAATTGATGGACCAATTCATTTTGTTGATGTGCAAGCTGAGTCAGTGACTCGTTGGTTTGTGCGATGCTCGTCATGGCTTGGTAGCTTTCATCTGCGATGTGATTGATATCTTCAATATTACGAGCGATATCGGCAGATGTGGCACTTTGCTCAGCAGCCGCATGGGTAATGTGGGTACTCATTTGACTGATTTCCATAATCAGTGCTTGGATATCTTCCATTGAACTATTGGCTTTTGATGCTTGCTCGACAGACATCTCCATGTCATTCATACAACTCTGAATCACTTGATTTGCAGATAACGACCTTGCTTGTAGGTTGCTAATCATCGACTCAATCTCAGTCGTGGATTGGGTGGTCTTGGATGCAAGTACGCGAACCTCATCTGCCACAACAGCAAACCCACGTCCTTGTTCTCCAGCACGCGCGGCTTCAATCGCAGCATTGAGGGCAAGCAAGTTGGTTTGCTCCGCGATATTTCGGATTACATCGAGAATTGACCCAATTTGACCGCTCATTTTTTGGAGTTCAGAAACGGCGGAGACGGATTCATTCAGGCGGGCTTCAAGCTGGTTAATGGTAGAGATATTGCTGCTCATGACATTTCTGCCTTGGTCAGAAGCGGATTCTACACGTTGAACCATCTCTAATGAGCCTTGCGCACTTTGAGCAACTTCTTGGACCGAGTTGGACATTTCTGTCATTGCTGCAGCAACACTTGCTGTCTGAGCTCGCTGCGCATTAAGCTTGGACTGCGCTTGAGATGAAGTTGATTCATTGCTAGTGGCTGTCGAGGCGAGATTCTCAGACGCATCATTAAGCTTCACTAGAATATTATGCAGATTGTCGGCAAGCGTGTTGATGTGACCACTGACGCGGCTGAATTCGTTGTTGTAACGAATGTCGATACGCTGTGTCATGTCACCTTTAGCAAGACTTTCGAGCACTGTTAGAATGCGTGTAAGTGGTTCTCGAACACTGTGAGCGATATGGTAACCAATTGCGGTAGCAAGCAGTACCACCACCACGCCAATCACGATGGCTTTCGTCACACCTTGTGAGTAAATATTTCCTGCATCTGCGAGTGATTCATTCAATTGCTCTGTTGCTGTAGTAGTAAAATGCTCCAGTATTGACATACTAGAGTCGACTTTAGCGGCGAGGTTGGCAATGTTATTGTAAAGTGCTGCTCGTGCAGATAGGTAGTTGTTGTGTTGGTCTAACACACCACCACGCATACCCACGTCACGGGTAAATTGGTCGACAGACTCACCGAACACATCTTTAAGTTCAGGCAACTGAGCCACCAAGCCGTTGAATGCGTAATTCAGATGAGTTACCGCCTTACGGTTTTTTGCTACGGCTTGCGTTACAAACTCTGGATTTGAGCTCGCTAACGCATCTGACGTAATGACTTCTGCATCTTTTAGCTTAATAAAATAGCTTTTTGCCATCACTTTAACAGAGATTCTGGATTGATCGGCCACGAACTCTTTCAGACCAACCGAAAGCTCTGTGTTCAGTTGTTGGAAGCGACGAGAAGACTTTTGCACTTCTTCTTGTGCAACAAACATCGCTTCGTAGTTGTCCATGGCTTCCTTGGCTTCGGAAAAGTAGCTTTGCTCAAGTTCTTTAAGCTGAGAAAAAGGTTCGGCTAGGGAAGGATAGGTTTGGCTAGCAACCTCGAGTTGACTCAGAGTGGCTTTAAATTGTTGTTCAGATTTGACAAAACCCTGACGCATTTCATCCATACGTTGTTTATTTTCGGTCGTTAGAAAGTCCTTAAATGACTTGTCGGCAGAAAGAAGCTCGACGCTGGTTTGGTTAGATAAAGAGACTAGCGGCAGGGATGATGTGGAGACATTCTCAAATTTTCCATGAATATCGTTCATGCCTCCCATCATAATAGCAATCGTAATAGCAAATAGGATGATGATCAGCGTGAAGCCTGCATACATCCGTTTAATAACTGAACCTCGCATAAATGAGCGTCCTCTCCCAAAAAATGGCAAAATAAATAAGAATTTTCTTAAAAGTAACAAAAGTCTTTGGATTTTATGGAATTGTAGGCGCACGTTTTATGACGCACTCGACAAAAAAAGCTTCTCCATAAGTATATATATTGATAACGTTATGTGAACACTGTTTTTTATTGAGCTCATTTTGGGCTTAACGCATACTAAATAAGTTACACACCTTATGAAATGGAGTACCCATGGCGGAAGAAACCATCTTTAGCAAAATTATCCGTAAAGAAATTCCAGCAGAATTACTGTATCAAGACGATCTTGTTACCGCGTTTCGTGATATCAACCCACGTGCGCCAAGCCATATTCTTATCATTCCTAACAAGCTGATTCCAACAGCAAATGATGTGGAAGCAGAAGATGAAGCGATGATGGGACGCTTGTTTACCGTTGCAAGAAAACTGGCGAAAGAAGAGGGCATTGATGAGGATGGCTACCGCTTGATCGTTAATTGTAACTCCCATGGTGGGCAGGAGGTTTATCATATTCATATGCATTTATTGGGCGGCCGCCCTTTAGGCCCAATGGTATTAAGTTAATTATTAAGAGGTGGATGAAGCCTCTTCATCCACTTTTTCATTCCGGTCAGATTACACATTTGTGGAGATAAATGTGAAATATGGTGTGAAGCTATTTGGATTGATTAGCTGGTCCCTACTTACTACTGGGTGCGCGAATTTTTCCGCAGGCAACTTGTTCAGTCATTACAGCGATCAAAATAAAGAAATCTATCAGGCTGTCGTTGCTGGCGAATATGCCAAAGCTGAGCAACTTCAATCGAGTGATGCCGGAGGCGACATACTTGGCAACTTTGAGCACGGCAGAGTCTCTTTTCTTGCTCAAGATTACCCCACCAGCTTAAGCGCATTAGAAGTCAGTGAACGTGCCGTGCGTAAGCAACAAGAACGCGCCACTATTTCAGCAACCGAAACGGTCACCAGTATTGGTTCGCTTGCCGTTAACGACAATTTAAATGAATATCAACCCGCCGATTATGAACTCGGCTTTTTGCATTTATACCTCGGTCTAAATTATTTACAGAAGAATGATCTTGAAGGGGCTTTAGTCGAAGTGCGTCGTGCCAACCTAGTTCAGGAAGAGGCGAGAAAAGCACGTGAGAAGCAACTTAAGCAGGCAGAAAAAGACCTTAAAAACCAAGGTGTTTTGACTGACTTAGGGAGCGTGCTTGCCAACTACCCGGATGCAGGCAAAACGCTGAGTGCGGTACAAAACGGCTACTTATTCTATCTTTCAGGTTTACTCTACGAAGCATCACGAGATTTGAATAGTGCGTATGTTGACTATCGACGAGCTTTAGCGGTTATGCCCGATAACAAGCAGGTCATTGAAAGTACGATGTATGCAGCAAAGAAATTGGGTATGCGACAAGACCTACGTTTGCTAGAAAAACGCTATGGTAGGGCACCATCCGCTTTGAGCAAATCTCAAGGCAGAGTGATCATTATTGATGAACAAGGTGTGGTAGAGGCATTGCAGGGATGGAGAATTGACTTACCGATTTACGATAGTCGCGGTGATGGGGCGATTTACTCTTTAGCGTTACCTTATTACCCCAAAAGTGGATTGCAAACATTTACAGCTATGACGCTTAACGGAAAGCCTTTGCCTGCCAATACGCTGGTGGATGTTAATGCGATGGCACAGAACGATTTGCAAGAGCGTTTAGCCAGTATTGTCATTCGTCAAGCGATGCGCGTTTGGGCCAAAGATCGCATCAGGAAAGAAGCGGCACAGGGGGATGACGTTGGTAATCTGTTGTTTAACGTTTGGAATACATTAACAGAGCAGCCAGATACGAGAAGTTGGCAGACGCTACCTGCGCAGGTAAAAACTGCCTCTCAAGTCGTTAAGCCAGGAAAGCAGCGCCTAGATATTGGCGATAAGGTATATCAGTTTGAAGTGCCAATGCAGCAAACAACCTTGGTTTGGGTTTCTCGTCAGGGAACGCATTCGACGGTGTGGCACAAGCAATTAGGGAGATTGTAATGAAAGCGTGGTTTATTAGCTTGGCAGTGATTATCGGTTTAATCGGATGTGCAGATAATACGGCCGGTATTCGAATCGACGGGCAAACACAAAATGTATTTTTTAATAACAATGTGTTGGGCAGCCGTTTGTTGGTCGACAACATAATCACAACCTATGTGGATGACCGTCCAAGAGGTATAGTGCAGTTGAGTAGCAACTACAAAGCGGACCAACATATTCTTTATCGCTTCTATTGGTACGACAACAATGGTCTGGAAGTAAACACCAACTCTGGCCCTTGGCGCAAGATGATCGTACGTGGATATGAACAAGTGACACTTTCTGAGGTGACGGTGAATCCAAACGGCACTCAATTCCGAGTTCAAATCAGAGAAGCTCAAGATAATTAAAATTTCGGCGGCGATGCTGCGAAAATACAACTAAGGAACTTTCATGAAAAAAAGTATTATTGCTCTTTTGGGTCTCGCCGTAATTTTGGGAGGGTGTTCAAACAAAGTCTCTTACGGCGATGCGCAGGCGACAGAAACCACCACCATCGATTTTGGTTCGACGGATCTACAAAAAATTGCTGGAGATATGGTCGACAGCATGATGATGTCAGGTTCTGTCGCGGCTATTACTCGTGACCAGCGTCCTATTGTTTTTGTTGAACGTATAAAGAACAAGACAAGTGAGCATATTGATACCGAATCGATTACCGATACGATTTCTACCAAAATGCTTAACTCTGGTAAGTTCCGTTTTGTTGATATGGCTCGCGTCGAGTCCGTTCGTGAGCAGCTTAACTTTCAAAACAATGATGAACTCGTAAATCAAAGTACGGCCATTCAGTTTGGTAAAATGGTTGGCGCGCAGTACATGCTTTACGGTAATTTGTCGAGTATCGTGAAAAACGCGGGTAGTAATAAAGACGTTTACTACAAGATGACTATGCGCTTGATGGATCTAGAAACAGGTTTAATTGAGTGGGCAGACGAAACTGAAATTAGAAAAGAACAGTCTAAAAGTTTATTTGGCCTCTAATTAGGTCGTATGGCGCAACGTGGAGGAGTGGTTGATGGCGTGGTTTTCTTGGCAACAAGCGAAACAGTTGGATCCGAGCCTTAATGCGCTCGATGGCTTCTTCACGGTACCTCCAGTGAAAGTACAGATTGTCACTGGAGGGTTAACCAATCGTTGTTGGCGATTGGAGTGCTCACAAGGTTTTGCTTATGTTTGGCGGCCAACCAGTCATGTGTGCAAAGCCTTTGCTATTTCTCGTCATAATGAACATCAAGTTCTTAATGCTATCTCACCATTAAATCTTGGCCCTAAGCCAGCATTTTTGCATGAACAAGGCTTGTTGGTTGAATGGCTTGATGGAGAGACTATCACTAAGCCAGGCATTGAGTTGGATGAGTTACTGCCGATCGCAGTGGCCATTCATCAATATCCGTGTCAGACAATCCCTCTCGTCCCTTTCTCTTACCTATCTCGGGTTGATCATTATTGGCTTGAGCTTTGTGGGAGGTATACGGGGACAGTGTTTGAAGCGCTGTATCACAAATGGCGAACCGAGCCGAGTATAGAGCCCATTCCATTGGCACTTTGTCATTTTGATCTTGGTTGTTACAACCTTGTCCGAGGCGATAATGGTGTTAAGGTCATTGATTGGGAATACGCAGGGCTTGCCGACCCAAGACTTGACCTTGCGCTTATTTTGCAATTAGCAGAGGTGCCTATCGAGCAAGGTGTGGCACAGTATTGTCAAACTCGCCAATTAAAAAATGTTTCTATTTGGTTGAAAGGTGTTCAAGCATGGCGTCCTAGAACGATGGTCATGGCAATGTTATGGTATTTACTCGCCTACAAATTGTGGAATGATGAACAATACTTGAACAGTGCACATGAGTTTAAAGACTTATTATGTTTGGAAGATCACTGTTTTGAGAACTGATGGCGTTTTCTCCTTTAACCATGAGGAAATAGTGGTAGTTTAACGTTAAGTGCCAGCATACAGGGAGAGGTACACATGATTATTTACTTGCACGGCTTTGATAGCACAAGCCCAGGTAACCACGAAAAAGTGCTTCAATTGCAATTTATTGATGATGACGTTCGTTTCATTAACTACAGTACACTTCACCCGAAGCACGACATGCAGCACTTATTGAAAGAAGTGTCGAAAGTGATTGAGCAGTCAGATGACCCAAATCCACTCATTTGTGGCGTAGGCCTAGGTGGCTATTGGTCTGAACGAGTTGGGTTTCTATGCGGTATTAAGCAGGTGATTTTTAACCCCAATTTACACCCAGAGAACAATATGGCTAGCCGCATTGACCGTCCTGAAGAATATGAAGACATTGCAACTAAGTGTGTTGAGCAGTTCCGTACGAAGAACAAAGAGCGTTGTTTAGTGATACTGTCAAAAGAGGACGAAGTCCACGATAATTCACAAACAGCGGCGGAGTTGGAGGCGTATTACCGGATCATTTGGGATGATACTCAGACACATAAGTTTAAGAAAATTTCTCACCACCTTCAAACGATGAAGGCATTTAAAGACGCATAACGCCTTCAAGCGACATAGCGGCAATCTTCTAACAGCACTTTTCGAGGTGCTGTTTTTGTATCTGCGTTTCTCCTCCAGTTATGTATGTGCCTATCAAACGCATTACATTTGTTGCAAATGATAACTCTGAATTATGATTTATTGCTTTTGTAGCACGGCAACACTACATCAAAGTAGACGAAAATTGGTCAATCCGCATCAAGAGTAAGGATTTTTTGTTGCCATGAAGGGATTGCTCTATATAATGAAGATGGTAAAAATAATTTGATAAATATCAAAAAAAATTGAGAGCAAGTAATAAACTTGCCTATTTGTTGTCTGAGGTCGTGTTTTTCAGACACGCAAGTCGATGCTAATCATACAAATAACAAGAATAAGTCAATATAAGATGGTATCGGTGTTAATCCAAAGTGAACTTGCCTCTAAACAGAATTCATCGGTTGGGTGCGTTGCGGCAGCATGTCTGTCAGCAAGCATCGGACTGAACCCATATATTCATTTTTTGTAGAGGATAATCATTGTGACACGCATTATCGTTGTAGGCGGCGGTGCTGGTGGTCTTGAGTTGGCGACCAAACTGGGTCGCACTCTTGGTCGTAAAAACCGAGCGCAAATTACATTAGTAGACCGTAAAGCCAGTCATTTGTGGAAACCGTTGTTGCATGAAGTTGCAACGGGTTCATTGGACGAAGGTGTGGACGCATTGAGTTACCGTGCTCACGCGAAGAACCATCACTTCGATTTCCAGATGGGCAGTCTTCAAGATATTGACCGTGAGCGTAAGGTGATCATTTTAAGTGAACTTACAGACGGCCATGGCGAACTTTTGATGCCAAGTCGCGAGCTAGAGTATGACATTTTGGTAATGGCAATCGGCTCAACATCCAACGACTTCAATACACCAGGCGTTCGTGAGCACTGTATTTTCCTCGACAGCCCCGAACAAGCGCATCGTTTCCGCAGTGAGATGAACAACGAGTTCTTAAAACTGCATGCAAAAAGTGGCAACGGCACGGTGGATATCGCTATCGTGGGCGCGGGTGCAACAGGAGTCGAGCTTTCAGCAGAACTTCACAATGCAGTGAAAGAGCTGCGTACTTACGGTTTTGGTGATTTAGACTCTAGCAAGTTAAATGTAAGTCTGGTTGAAGCGGGTGAGCGTATTCTTCCTGCACTTCCACCGCGTATTTCTTCTGCCGCACATCAAGAGTTGGTTAAACTTGGCGTTAACGTACGTACTGCGACAATGGTAACGCAAGCCGAGAAGGGCGGTTTGACGACGAAAGATGGGGAGAAAATTCCAGCACAAATCATGGTATGGGCTGCTGGTATCAAAGCGCCTGATTTCATCAAAGATATCGCTGGGCTAGAGACCAACCGCATCAATCAACTGGTAGTCAAAGGTACGCTGCAAACGACTCGTGACGATGATATTTTTGTCATTGGTGACTTGGCGCAATGCACTCAGCCTGATGGTTCATTTGTACCGCCTCGTGCCCAGGCAGCACACCAGATGTCGAGCCAAGCGTTCAGCAATATCGTGGCGAAGTTAAATGGACGCGAGATGAAGGATTATGTTTACAAAGATCATGGTTCTTTGGTTTCTCTAAGTCGTTTCTCGACGGTTGGTAGCCTGATGGGTAATTTAACAAAAGGCTCAATGATGGTTGAAGGTCGTATCGCTCGTGTAGTGTACATCTCACTCTACCGAATGCATCAAATGGCATTGCATGGTGTGATCAAGACGGGGTTGATGATGCTGGTTGGTCGCATCAATCGTGTCCTTCGTCCAAATCTGAAGCTGCACTAATAGGTAACCCCAGCTAGAGCCAATGCAGATTCCAAGTATAAGCCATCGTATGTCGGTGGCTTTTTTATTTTAAATCACTTGGTAACAGTGAATACACCACACCATCTCTCGGTTTTCCATGAAAGATAAAGCGGTCTCTCGCGATAGTTTCTTTCACTGCGCCAACGGATTCGATCAAAGATTGGCTCGCAGTATTATCTGGATCGCAGACGATTTCGATTCTGGTTAAACTCAGAGTGTCGAAACAGAATTCTGCCAGTGCACTGACCGCTTCTTGAGCGTAACCATTACGTTGGTAGCGATCCGCCACCCAGTAACCAATACTTGCCATATTGAACGTATGATAAAGCTCGTTCACCGCCGCCATTCCAAGTAAATTATTGTGCTCGCGATTGTAGATTCCAAACCCAAGAGCGTCAGTTTTAACCCAGTTCAAGCGGGTGGCTAATAGAAAGTCTTGTGCTTCTTTTAGAGTGATGTGTTTATCAGTCCAATCTAGCCATTTATGTAGGGAAGGGGAATTGGCCAATAAGCTTTGCAGTGAGTGCTCATCTTCTGAAGGGATAAGTCGCAGGGTCAAGCGAGGAGTAATGATTTCGAAATCTGGACTCATGAATGGATATTGCTCCTAGATACAATAAAGCGCAGCAAGCGCTGCGCTTTACTTTAATGTTGGTCGTTATTGAACGCGACGAACTTGGATGATCATCCCCACTAGTGGGTTGTCTAGGTAATGCGTTTCACCACTGCGCATGCGACGTTTTTGATCCAGTCGGTAGCTCTTAAGAAATGTTTCTTGTGTGACGGTTGGCGATATCTCTACTAGGTTACCGACTTGCACATTACCTTCTACTTCACCAAACTCGTCAGAGATTTGCTCTGCTGGTTGTGCTTCTACTCGGACTTCACGAACACTCGGTTCACGCAGGTCCAATGTGGTTTCGGCAAACAAATAGTGCTGAACATAGATTTGAATCTTACCGTCTAACTCGTAAAGTGGGCCGCTGATAACTTCTTCGCTGTAGCCATCGGTCATCAATGTTTGAGCATCGCCAGTGATTGGACTGCCATCCGCATAGTAAGAACCTGAGAAATCGCGACCACCAACGATTCGAAAAATTGGCGCGCTTGCTTTACCGCTGTCTCCTTGTCGCCATGCCACGTGCTTCAGTACTTTAAAGCCGGCATGATTGTTTAGCGCCGCTGCTTGAGCATTGAGTTGGAAAGATGAACGCGGCAACAGTGTTACACCTTTTGAGCTTCGGTAAGAGTCATTATCGAGGCTGCCGACATTACTCATTTCGATGGTTGGCAGTTGGTTTGGCCATGACTCACTGGTGCTTTCAGTGTCGATTGCTCGCTTGAAAATAATCACTTCAATATCAAATTGACGTTGCGCCCAGGATGGCATGGAGACACAAAGAAGCAATAACGGGATCAGTATTCTCATTCGACTATTAGCTCGTTGGTAATAAATTTTGTTTAAAATCATTCAGCAAGTCTTGTACGAACTGAATGCGTTTTCGTCGGTCTGTTAATGGTACGCTAAACTTGAACTTAGTTGGACCTTCCATTGCAAATTTTTGCGGCTGTGATTGCAGCAGTGTAACTAAATACGCTGGATTAATGTCAGCATCCGGGTAAAACTCAATAAATCCCCCCTTATCATGGGCTTCCAGCTTTTTAGCTTTGATCGTTCCCGCTCCAATTTTCAGCTCAGAGACTGTTAGGAGGTTCTTAGTTGCGTCAGGTAATAAACCAAAGCGATCAATCAGTTCGACTTTAAGCTCGGAAAGACCTTCACCGTCCGTTACGCTCGCAATACGCTTGTACATTGACAGGCGAGTGTTTACGTCAGGGATGTAATCGTCCGGCAGTAACGCAGGAATGCGTATCTCGACTTCTGTTTGTTCGCGAAGCAGTTCATCTAGCGATGGCTCTTTACCTTCTTTCAATGCTTCAACTGCTTGCTCAAGCATTTCCATATACAGTGTAAAGCCAACTGATTGAATTTGACCACTTTGCTCATCACCTAATAATTCACCCGCGCCACGAATTTCTAAATCATGAGTCGCCAGTGTGAAGCCTGCACCAAGATCTTCGAGTGAGGCGATGGCATCTAAGCGTTTAATCGCATCCTTAGTCATGGCTTTTGGATGCGGTGTCAGTAGGTATGCGTAGGCTTGGTGATGAGAGCGACCTACACGGCCACGTAGTTGATGAAGCTGCGCTAAACCAAGGTTGTCAGCACGATCCATAATAATCGTGTTTGCGGTTGGCACGTCAATACCCGTTTCAATAATGGTGGTACACACGAGCAAGTTGAATCTTTGATGGTAAAAGTCGTTCATGATGCGTTCGAGTTCTCGTTCGCGCATCTGACCATGGGCTACAGTGACACGAGCCTCTGGAACGAGTTTCTGCAAATCTTCAGCAGCTTTCTCAATGGTCTCTACTTGATTGTGTAGGAAATATACCTGACCGCCACGCATGATCTCACGCAGCACCGCTTCACGAACGACAGACTCTTCACGTTGACGAACAAACGTTTTGATCGCCAGGCGTCGAGCAGGAGGCGTGGCAATGATCGACAAGTCACGCATTCCACTCATCGCCATATTTAAAGTTCGTGGTATTGGCGTTGCAGTGAGTGTTAGGATGTCGACATCCGCACGCATCGCTTTTACTTTCTCTTTTTGGCGTACACCAAAACGGTGTTCTTCATCGACAATCAGAAGACCAAGATCTTGGAATTTTATATCACTCGACAGCAACTTGTGTGTACCTACAACAATATCGACTTTGCCATCGGCGACATCTTGAAGAATGACTTTTTGCTCTTTGGCTGATTTAAAGCGCGATAATACTTCTACCCGGATCGGCAAGTTAGCAAAACGATCACGGAAGTTTTCAAAGTGCTGCTGTGCCAAAAGGGTGGTTGGTACCAGTACCGCGACCTGTTTATTGTTATCGGTAGCGACGAATGCCGCACGCATTGCGACTTCTGTTTTACCAAAGCCAACGTCACCACAAACAAGACGATCCATGGCTTTTGCTTGGCACATGTCGGATAGTACGGCATTGATTGCCATTGCTTGGTCGTCGGTTTCTTCAAACGGGAACGTTGCTTTGAACGTGGCGTACTGGCCGCGATCCAGCTGGAATTTGTAGCCAGGTTTAAGCTCACGTTTTGCGTAAACGTCCAGCAGCTCTGCCGCAACGTCACGCACTTTTTCTGCCGCTTTACGACGCGCTTTTACCCAGGCTTCACCCCCAAGCTTGTGCAGTGGTGCACTTTCTTCTGCGCCACCCGAGTAACGGCTGATGAGATTGAGCGATGACACTGGTACGTATAACTTGGCATCATTTTGATATTCCAGCGTTACGTACTCGGTTTTCATGCCGCCCGCTTCAAGGGTTTGTAGACCAATGTACCGGCCGATACCATGGTCTATGTGAACGACTGGTTGTCCCGGCTTTAGCTCTGCCAAATGGCGGATTACGGTATCGCTGTTGACCGCTTTTTTGTCTTTTCGGCGACGCTGAATGACGCGATCGCCAAGCAAATCACTTTCACAAATCAGAGCGAAATTGAGCTCATTATGAATAAAGCCGTGTTCCGCCGCCCCTAGCGTCAGGCTGAATCGGTCATTAGAGTCGAGAGCTTGGTATAGCGAACCATGAACAACAGGTCGCACTTTAATACCTTGTAGTAGTTCTGTGAGTGCTTCGCGACGGCCTTCTGATTCGACCGAGAAGACGATCTTGCCAGTGAACTGTTCACTGAATTGACGTAGACGCGCAAGGGGTTCTTTGTTTTGTTGCTGTACCCCAAGTTCGACAAGTGATTGTACCGCAAGATTCTGGCGACCACCGCGGCTTGCCACTTTATCAAGGCTTAATTGAGCTTGTGGCAACAGTTTAAAGTGGCTAAATAGTTCTTCTTTCTTTAACCACAACTCGTGTGGAGCAAGCAGTGGGCGTAACGGATCAATTTTCTTTTGGTCGTAGCGATACGCGACATCATTTAAGAAGGTGTCTACTGCCGCTTCTATATCACCAAAAATGATCAGTTGAGAATCTTGTGGCAAATAGTCGAACAGTGTTTCGGTATGATCGAAAAATAGTGGTTGCCAATACTCAATGCCTGCCGGCCAAGTGCCTTTGGTGACCTGCATGTAAATCGACTCTGGTTCGCGTCGCGCCTCAAACTGAGTACGCCAACGGGTGCGGAAATCTTCAATCGCAATTTTGGTCGTCGGAAATTCATGTGCAGGCAGCAGTTGGATCTGCTGGATGTCCTCGATGGAACGTTGATTCTCGGGATCGAAGGTTCGGATGGTATCGATTTCGTCATCAAAAAAGTCAATGCGGTATGGATCTGAACTTCCCATTGGAAATAGATCGATGATCGACCCACGGCTTGCATATTCACCCGGCCCGAATACTTGATCGACATGACGGTAACCAGAATTTTCCAGTTGAACACGCAGTTTGTCTAGTGAGAACTGATCGCCAGTTTTGACCATTAGGGTATGTTTCAGCAAGAAGTCTCGAGGGGACTGACGCTGCAAAACGGTGCTGACAGGGACAATCGTTACCCCGCCACGTTGATGTGGCAGTTGGTACAGACGGGCGATGCGGTCAGAGATGATCTCCTGGTGTGGAGAAAAGTTATCATAAGGCAGTGTTTCCCAATCAGGAAAGAGACTCACTGGTTGGTCAGTAAATTGTTCGATTTCTGCTTGTAGTTTTAGCGCGATTTGTGGATCGGGCACCACAAGTAGCGAGTGACTTGAATGTTGTTTCGCTAGCTCCGCAATCGCCATCGGCAATGCTGCTCCGGGTAGATTACCGAGCTGTTTTTTGTCGCCACGTTCGGAAGGATTGGTGACGGAGAGAATCGTTGCTTTTGTCATGGTAATTATTTGTTATCTCGCTCTAATGAACGCTGACGTAGTAGTTTTTGTTGTTGGTATAGCGCGGCTTTGATCAGTAAATCTTGGTCGGTTTCTCTGAGCAACTTGTATCTAAGCGTGATGACAAAGCCTTGTTCTGAAGGTTCGCACTCTACTACCTGAGCGTAGCAGTAAATGGCTGCTGCCGGATGGTCTAAAAAGAGTTTTACGCGCACGACTTGTTCTACATCTATCTCAATATCCGATCGATAACTCAGTTGACTCGCTCCAAACTGAGTGGTTTGGAATCGCACCATTGCCTCATCTTGCTGCGAGAGCATAAAACTGAGCAGTAGGTTGAGTTTAGCATTTTGTGTGTCAAGCAGGTTGATGACGTGTTTTAGCTCTTTGTTTTGTAGTTCAAGACGCGCCTTGTCTGCCAGCATATCTAATTGGCTGAACTCGCTTGCCACGATAAAAGGGGCAGGGATTTCTGAGACAAACGTGTTTTCGTCTGGCAGAGCAAAGTCAGACCCTAACGCTTCCACGTTGATCGTCAGGTTATGATGTACGGTGAAGTAT
This sequence comes from Vibrio sp. PNB23_22_6, assembly GCF_052877535.1. Lineage (NCBI taxonomy): Bacteria > Pseudomonadati > Pseudomonadota > Gammaproteobacteria > Vibrionales > Vibrionaceae > Vibrio > Vibrio sp. PNB23_22_6. Next base: position 200,476 of record NZ_JBNFXP010000003.1, read on the forward strand.
TCTTGCTCTGTCATAAATCGGTCCTTTTCTGCCAACGAGCACGCTAACTTAGAGATAGGGCTCTGATTATCGCTAATCAGGATAAGTTATCAAGCTTACCTGTTTTTCTGCTGGAACTTTTTGTTCTAAATGCAGACTTATTGCATGTCGTTGACAAATTTAGCGATTATCTTGTCATCTTCATAGATAGAGTAAGGTAAGATACTCGCTAGTGTACTATCTAAACAATCGGTTGATTTGTCCTATATGTATCATCCTATCTCACTGTTTATTGGTTTAAGGTATCTTCGGGGCCGCTCCGGAGATCGGTTTAGCCGTTTTGTTTCTTATATGTCGACTGCGGGCATCACGATTGGTGTGATGGCGTTAGTAACGGTGCTTTCGGTGATGAATGGCTTCGAAGCGCAATTAAAAGATCGCATTCTAGGTGTGCTTCCTCATGCTGTTATCTCGCAGCAGGATGGCAAAACACCACTGACTGATACCTCACCGGAGTTTATCCAACAAATGTCCTCCATTGCTGAGCCTGAACCTATCGTCCGAGGGGAAGCGGTAATACAAAGCGCTGCGCAACTAACGGCGGGTTATTTGATTGGCATTGAGCCAAAGCGAGGCGATCCGATTTCGTATCATCTTATTGCCGGTCGGTTATCTTCACTGCAAGCGGGCGAATACAATGTATTTTTAGGTCATAGCTTGGCTCGCTCGCTAAAAGTATCTATGGGCGATAAAGTACGATTGATGGTCACCGACGCAACGCAATTTACCCCTTTCGGCCGAATCCCCAGTCAACGTAACTTCACGGTTGCTGGTATTTTCAATACAGGCTCAGACGTTGATGGCCAACTTATGATCGTTAACATGACCGATGCGGCTAAGTTGATGCGTTTTCCCCAAGATACGGTTTCCGGCTGGCGCGTATTTTTCTCTGACCCATTTATGGTGACTGACTTTGCCGATACACCAATGCCGGAAGGTTGGCAATGGAGTGATTGGCGAGCACAGCGCGGTGAGCTTTTCCAAGCGGTGAAAATGGAAAAGAACATGATGGGCTTAATGCTGGGGCTAATTGTTGGTGTCGCGGCGTTTAACATCATTTCTGCGTTGATTATGGTGGTGATGGAGAAGCAATCCGAAGTCGCGATTTTAAAAACACAAGGGATGACACAATCTCAAGTGATGGCAATTTTCATGGTACAGGGCGCGAGTAGTGGTGTGATTGGTGCGATTGTTGGCGGTGCTGTCGGCGTTGCTTTATCGCTCAACCTAAATGCGATTCTGGAAGCGGCAGGCGTTGCCTTGTTTAGCTTTGGTGGCCATTTGCCAATCGTGATTGATTCATTCCAAATTTTATTAGTGGTAGTGCTAGCGATTGCTCTGAGCTTAGCTGCCACTATTTACCCGTCTTACCGAGCATCTTCTGTTAAACCTGCTGAGGCACTTCGCTATGAATAAGCTATTAGAATGTCGTGATATTCGCAAAATCTACCGAGAGGGTTCGCTAGATACTGAAGTGCTGAAAGGGGTCAGTTTTGATATCGAGAAAGGCGAATTGGTTTCAATTGTTGGTTCATCAGGTTCGGGTAAAAGTACGTTGCTTCATATTCTTGGTGCTTTGGACGATGCGACACAAGGCGAAGTGGACTTTTTAGGGCAGAACCTTTCAACACTGAGTTCGAACAAACAAGCGGCAGTGCGTAATAAGCATCTAGGCTTTGTTTATCAATTTCATCACTTGCTGGCGGACTTTACCGCAGTTGAGAACGTGGCAATGCCGCTTCTAATTGGTGGTACTAAGGTCGATAAAGCGAAAGAAGCAGCCCAAGCTTTGCTAGAGAAAGTGGGGTTGGGACATCGCATGGACCATCGCCCGTCGGAGCTGTCTGGCGGTGAGCGTCAGCGTGTAGCCATTGCGCGTGCATTGGTGAATAAGCCGGATCTTGTCTTAGCCGATGAGCCAACGGGAAATTTGGATCATACTACTGCGCTAGCGATTTATGACTTAATGCGTGAATTAAACCAAGAATCAAATATTGCTTTTCTCGTGGTCACGCATGACAACGAGCTAGCAGCAAAGATGGACCGTCAAATGCATATGCAAGATGGTCTTTTGGTGGATCGTTTTACCACCGAACCTGCGTCTGTGGAGGGGTAGTTTTGTTTTCATCTTTAGCCTTGATGATTGGCGGTCGATTTAGTCGCGCGAAAAAGCGTAACAAGATGGTGTCGTTTATCTCTCTATCTTCAACGATTGGTATCGCCGTTGGTGTGGCGGTGATCATCATTGGTTTGTCAGCGATGAATGGCTTTGAGCGTGAACTGCAATCACGAGTGCTGTCTGTCATTCCACATGGTGAATTGGAGGGGGTCAATGGTCCACTGCACAATTACACTAGAACAATGAACCAAGCCATGACCCATGAGCATGTCGTGGCCGCCGCCCCTTACGTTCGATTCACGGGGTTAGCAGAAAAGGGCAGCAAGCTAAAAGCGATTGAAGTGCGTGGTGTGGATCCTGCTTTTGAACAAGCGGTTTCAAGTATGTCGGATTTTATTGATCCAAAAGCATGGCAAAATTTCTATGCGGGCCAGCAGCTAGTGATTTTGGGCCGTGGTGTTGCGAATGAGCTAAAGGTTGATGTGGGTGACTATGTCACTTTGATGGTCCCTCAGACTGGCAGCACCAATAAAGTCCAAGCGCCAAAACGTGTGCGGGTTAAAGTCGCGGGTTTTCTAACGTTGAATGGGCAAATCGACCACTCATTAGCGCTGGTCCCATTGGCTGATGCACAGCAATACGCGCGTTTGGGGGATGGGGTAACGGGCATTTCACTTAAGACCGATGATGTACTTAATGCGCCCTCTATTGTCCGAGAAGTGGGTAACTTAATTGACGTATACGTGTATCTAAAGAGTTGGCAGCAGCAGTTTGGTTTCTTATATCGTGATATTCAATTAGTTCGCACCATCATGTACTTGGTAATGGTATTGGTGATAGGTGTTGCGTGCTTCAACATTGTATCGACCCTCATGATGGCGGTAAAAGACCGTGCGGCTGAAATTGCGATTTTACGTACGATGGGGGCGAAAGATGGCCTGATTAAGCGCATCTTTGTTTGGCAAGGTGTGTTTTCTGGTGTGTTTGGCAGTCTTGTAGGCAGTATTACTGGTGTCTTGGTTGCGTTGAACCTTACCCCATTTATTAAAGGGATAGAAAGCTTGATTGGTCATCAATTCTTGTCGGGGGATATTTACTTTGTGGACTTCTTGCCATCACAGTTGCATTGGCCTGATGTCGCGCTAGTGGCGATGACTGCAATGTTGCTCAGCTTGTTGGCAACGTGGTATCCGGCTTCTCGTGCGGCTAAGCTCAATCCAGCGGCGGTGCTAAGTTCAAAATAAGTAGGCGAGGCTCATTCAAGCTTGAACAGCCGTTAAAGGTTATAAAGCAAAAAGGACCGATATTCGGTCCTTTTCTCTATTATTCAGTTTGCTCAGTGTATTTCATACTCGAGTGACATCAAATTTCATTTCGGACGTTAATCGTCTCTCACTTCGAGCTCTGTAACCTGCGATTTGTATTATAACGTCTTATCTTATTTTACGTTTTTGCCAACTGCGAACGACGGAATAGCGCCATAGGCCTCGAATACCAAAGTAACCGACAATTGCAGAGGTAACCCCACAAATTGCACAGCCCAGTAGGAATGGAGGACCAATAGTGTTCATCTGCTGCATGATGAATTCCCACGATAGTTCGAAATTAAACGGTTGTGGCGGCACATGCATGACGAGCGCCCCAAGCTTGTAAGCGAAATAAAATAGCACGGGCATAGTGATTGGATTGCTGATCCAAACCAAAGCAACGGAAAGAGGCAAATTTACACCTAGCACAATGGCAAGACCTGCCGCCATGATCATTTGGCTCGGCAGCGGTACAAACGCCATAAACAGGCCAACAGCAAAAGCACCGGACGCGGAGCGACGGTTTAAACACCATAGATTCGGGTTGTACAGCACGTTGCCGAAGACCTTTAGTGCTTTTTGGCGTTTGATCAGTTCATGATCTGGCATGAAGCGTTTTATCAGCTTTCTAGGCATAGGACGACATGACTCTCTCAGAAAAAAGTTGGACCTTGGCGTTATTTGTAGCGAGCGTAATTTCGTCTAGCTGGTGGCCGACGATGCCAGATTGGCGTTGGTTGCTGCCGGGAATCATTGCCACTGGCTTAATAATCAAATTACATCGCGGCATTATTAGCATAGGCGTAATTTGGGGTATTTTGGTTGTCGTTGTCCATGGCAATATTATGGAGTATCAAAGACAAGCCCTGTTTCAAGCAGAGGGGAATATTACCATAATTGGTCGAGTTGGCAGCCCTTTTAAGCAAATAAGTCACGGATACGAAGGAATTGCGGAGATAAGTCGGGTGAACTCTCAAAGCCTGTTACCTTTTTTTAAACCGAAAATCCGTTTGATAACCCCTTTCCCACTCCCAGTTAACAGCCGCTTTACGACTCAAGCAACCTTAAAGCCAGTATTTGGGTTAAGAAATGAAGCGGGATTTGATGCCGAAAAACATGCAATGAGTCAGGGCATTATTGCTAGATCAACGGTGTCATCTCAAGCCAAATGGATTGTCCGTACCACACCTTCACTTCGTCAACATGTCATCAAATCAGTTACGGATGATATTTCCCAGCTTCAACATCTCGCCTGGATTCAGGCTTTGGCATTTAGTGAACGCTCACAGCTTACTGAGCAAGATTGGCGTCAGTTGCGCGACAGTGGTCTGCTGCACTTGGTATCAATATCGGGTTTGCATATCGGAATGGCGTTTAGCTTAGGTATGGGATTAGGTTTCGTCGTTCGTTACGGCTTTCCTAACCATATTTTGTTGCCTGCCTTTTTTGGTGTGGCCGTTGCGGTGGGTTATGCATGGTTGGCTGACTTTTCACTGCCTACAAGTCGAGCGACCGCTGTTTGCGTGGTTTACGTGATGTTAAAGCTTTTCTTAGTGCATTGGAGTCCTTGGCGAGTTCTATTACTTGCCGTAGCATTACAGTTATTTTGGGAGCCTTTTGCGACGCTCAGCATAAGCTTTTGGTTGTCTTATTTATCGGTGGTGGCGGTACTGTTTGCGGTCAATGTGATTGAACAGAAAAGAGGAAGTTTGTTTTCCAAGCTCAAAGTGCTATTTAGCGTTCAGTTAGTACTTACTTTTTTGATAGTGCCTATTAGTGGTTATTTCTTTTCGGGGACGAGTCTATCAGCGATTATCTATAACCTCATTTTTATTCCTTGGTTTGGCTTTATTGTCGTGCCTTTAATGTTTTTAGCTCTTGCCTGCTCTTTACTGTCTCAGTCTTTATCTGCTTTCTTGTGGCAGTTACTAGACTGGGCGCTTTGGCCGCTGAGTTGGTCAATACAGTTTGCTGTGGGAAGTTGGCAGTTTCTAAGCGCTGAGGCGACGTGGTTGATGGTGGCTTTATGCCTGTTTGTGCTGTTTAACCGTTTTCTCGTAAAGCAAGCTTTGTTTGTTGTCGTTTTGGTCGTGATGAGTGTGGCAGTGTTTGATGAAAGAGAAAACGGTCGTTGGAGAATTGACGTACTAGATGTTGGCCATGGCTTAGCGGTAATTATAGAAAAGGATGGCGAAGTTATTCTATATGACACAGGTAAATCTTGGCATTCAGGAAGCATTGCAGAGCAGGTCATCGAGCCCATATTACATCGAAGGGGATATGATTCGATTGATACTTTCGTCATCAGCCATGCAGACTCAGACCATGCTGGTGGACGCTTAGTGATTGAAACACAGTTTTCTCCGATCCATAAGTTGAGTAGTCAGAATTACACTAACTTTCAGCCTTGCGTTGCTGGTGAGAATTGGCAATGGCAGGGGTTAAAGGTTGAGGTGCTTTGGCCTCCCAAAAGGGTGACGCGGGCTTACAACCCTCATTCATGCGTTATTCGTTTTACTGATCCGCGAACTCACTTTCGACTGTTGTTGACGGGCGACATAGAAGCCATTAGTGAATGGATCTTAATTCGGCAGCCTGAACTGGTCGCTAGTGATGTCGTACTTGTGCCACATCACGGCAGTAAGAGTTCATCCACTTCTGAGTTCGTTAACGCCGTTAAGCCCAAATTGGCAATTGCCTCATTAGCGAAAAACAATCAGTGGGGAATGCCAGCAAAAAGTGTTAAAGCGGCGTATCAGGAAGCCAACGCTCATTGGCTTGATACGGGAGATAAAGGGCAAGTGAGCGTGTTTATTAGTCAAAACAATTGGTATTTTGAAACCAAACGTGGTGATACATTTGAGCCTTGGTATAGGCAGATGCTGCGTAAGGGGGTAGAATAAGAGTCTTAATGTAAGAAAATAAAGCACTTCTATGTCGATAAATACTGATGAAACGACCTGGGCGACGTTTAAGCGTCTTTGGCAATTTATTCGCCTTTACAAATCAGGTCTGATCGTTGCCATCATAGCATTAGTGATTAATGCTATTTCAGATACCTATATGATTTCACTTCTAAAACCGCTTCTTGATGAAGGTTTTGGTAATGCGGAATCAGACTTTTTGCGTACGCTTCCTCTGATCGTTTTCGCCATGATGTTTATTCGTGGTGTGAGTGGTTTTGTCTCTACCTACTGTTTGAGTTGGGTATCCGGCAATGTGGTTATGCTGGTTCGTCGAATGGTGTTTAACCATTTCATGCACATGCCAGTTTCCTACTTTGATAAGGAAAAAACAGGTAATTTGCTGTCCCGTATTACTTATGACTCTGAGCAAGTGTCTGCAGCGACCAGCCAGGCGCTAGTGAGCATTGTCCGCGAAGGTGCAAGTATTATCGGCCTATTGGTACTGATGTTTTATAATAGCTGGCAATTATCGTTAGTTCTATTTGCAGTCGCGCCTTTGGTCGCTTGGGGGATTGGTGTTGTTTCGAAGCGATTCAGAAAGATCTCCAAGAATATGCAAACCATGATGGGTAATGTGACGGCATCGGCAGAGCAAATGCTGAAAGGTCACAAAGTTGTATTGAGTTACGGTGGTCAGGATATCGAAGGCAAACGTTTCGAGAAAGTGAGCAACCAAATGCGTCAGCAAAGCATGAAGTTGGTGACCGCTCAGGCTGCAGCTAACCCTATCATTCAGATGATTGCATCTATCGCGATTGTGGTTGTTTTGTACCTAGCAAGCATCGATTCGATTAAAGAACAATTGACGCCAGGTACTTTCACGGTGGTGTTCTCGGCAATGTTTGGCTTGATGCGCCCGCTTAAAGCACTAACTAGCGTCACGTCACAGTTCCAACGTGGTATGGCCGCAAGCCAAACTTTATTTGCGTTAGTCGATCTAGAGCCAGAGAAGAACGAAGGTAAATTTACCGTTGAGCGCGCGAAAGGTGACGTATCGGTAAAAAACGTAAGCTTTACCTATGTGGGTGCGGAAAAACCTGCGCTTGAGAACATCAGCTTTGATATTCCTCGTGGAAAAACCGTCGCGTTAGTTGGTCGTTCAGGCTCAGGTAAGAGTACCATTGCGAACCTGTTCAACCGATTCTACGATGTGAGTGATGGATCTATTACTCTTGATGGTCATGATATTCGGGATTACGAGCTGAAGAACCTGCGTGAGCAATTTGCATTGGTTTCTCAGAATGTTCATTTGTTTAACGATACGATTGCCAATAACATCGCTTACGCAACAGAAGCTAAGTATACAACTGAAGACATTGAAAGGGCGGCTACCTTAGCCCACTCAATGGAATTTATCAGTAAAATGGAAAAGGGTCTCGACACCATGATTGGTGAAAATGGTGCCAGTCTTTCTGGTGGTCAGCGCCAACGTGTGGCGATCGCTCGAGCGCTGTTGCGTGATGCACCAGTTCTCATCCTTGATGAGGCCACTTCGGCACTGGATACGGAATCTGAACGTGCAATTCAATCCGCATTAGATGAGCTGCAAAAAGATAAGACGGTTCTCGTTATTGCCCACCGTCTGTCGACCATTGAAAAAGCAGATGAAATTTTGGTTGTGGATGAGGGTGCTATTGTTGAGCGCGGTACACACGCTGATTTGATTGCAAAAGATGGTGCCTATGCGCAGCTTCACCGCATTCAGTTTGGTGGTTAAGCACTGTGATTGAGAAAATCTGGTTTGAAAACCACCCTTTCAAATACCTTTTTTGGCCACTTTTGTGGCCACTAAGTCTGTTGTTTGGCGCGATCAGCAAATTCAAACGCCGGCAATATCAATCAGGTAAAAAACAAGCTTATAAAGCGCCAGTACCTATTGTGGTGGTGGGTAACATTACAGCAGGTGGCAATGGTAAAACACCAGTTGTAGTATGGCTGGTGGAACAACTGAAAAAACTTGGCTACAAGCCAGGCGTGGTGTCTCGTGGTTATGGCGCAAAAGCTTTGCAATACCCACTCATTTTAGATGCGAATACGCCAGCCCAGCATTGTGGTGATGAACCAAAGCTTATTTATCGCAGAACGGGGGCGCAAGTGGCTGTTGACCCCGTACGTGCGAATGCCGTAAAGGCTTTGCTTGATACCGGGGTTGATATCATCATCACAGATGACGGTCTTCAGCATTATGCGCTAGAGCGTGACATTGAGCTTGTGATTGTCGATGGCAACCGACGCTTTGGAAACGAAAGTTTGATTCCGCTAGGCCCGTTGCGAGAAGGGGTGGAGCGGCTTGAAAGCGTGGATTTCATCATTACGAATGGTGGTCATGCGCAGCATGGTGAAATTGCGATGTCTCTTGCGCCATCGAACGCCATCAATCTAAAGACCAAACAGCAAGTGGATGTTACAAAGTTGAAAGATATAGTGGCGTTTGCCGGCATTGGGCACCCACCACGATTTTTTCATACACTTAACGTTATGAATGCGGATGTCAAAGTCACCAAGGGGTTTGCTGATCACCAGGACTTTGATCAACAAGAATTAGAAACATTGGCCCAACAAGGGGCGAATGTGATTATGACAGAAAAAGATGCCGTTAAATGCGAGAGTTATGCGCAAGACAATTGGTGGTATCTGCCTGTTTCTGCTCAGTTCGAACCAACGGATGCAGAGCGAATTTTAAAACGAATAAAAGAGGTTAAAGCGACTTATGGATCACCGTCTGCTTGAGATTGTAGCTTGCCCTGTGTGCAAAGGTAAGCTGACGTACGATAAAGATAATCAAGAGTTGATCTGCAAATTGGATCGCCTTGCTTACCCAATCAAAGAGGGTATTCCTGTTCTGCTTGAGCCTGAAGCAAGAACCATGAGCATGGACGAGGGACGTTAATGTCTTTTACGGTTGTTATTCCAGCGCGTTACTCATCTAGCCGTTTACCTGGCAAACCATTGGCAGACATTGGTGGTAAGCCAATGATTCAGTGGGTTTACGAGCAATCATTGCAAGCAGGTGCAGCTGATGTGATTATCGCCACTGACGATGAGCGTGTATCTGCAGCGGCAGAACAGTTTGGTGGCAAGGTTTGCATGACATCACCAAACCACGAGTCTGGCACGGAACGTTTAGCGGAAGTGGTAGAAAAGATGGCGATCCCTGAGGATCACATCATAGTTAACGTTCAGGGTGATGAGCCATTAATCCCGCCATCTATTATTCGTCAAGTGGCGGATAATTTAGCAGGCTGTGATGCTCCGATGGCTACATTAGCGGTTGAAATTGAGTCAGAAGATGAAGTTTTCAATCCAAACGCCGTTAAAGTGGTGGCTGATGAACGTGGCTACGCGATGTACTTCAGTCGTGCGACCATCCCTTGGGATCGCGATAACTTCGCCAAGCAAGAGAAGACGATTGCTAATCCTCTGATGCGTCATATCGGCATCTATGCGTATCGAGCAGGTTTCATTAATACCTACGTAAATTGGGCGCCAAGTGCCATTGAACAAATCGAGTGTTTAGAGCAACTTCGAGTGCTTTGGTATGGTCAGAAAATTCACGTTGCGGTAGCAAAAGATGCGCCAGCAGCCGGTGTAGATACTCAAGAAGATCTCGACACCGTAAGGGCCATCGTGGCTAAGCAAGCGCAATAGCTATTGATAAAATGCTAACGATAAAAGGCTCCTATGTTATTAGGAGCCTTTTGTTTTTTAGTGTCATCTTCTAAGTTGGTTTTAGGATCAAGCGTATCGGTTTGTGCGAAAGCCCTTTAGATATTTGTTTCGTACTGATTTCGTTTAGGACAGGTAGAAAGGATTTCTCTATGTCCTGTATCCTTGATCTCCTCTAAAATAACGTCAAAGCCCCACAATCGATAAACGTGCTTCAATACCTCTTCATAGCTTTTCGCTAGAGGGATGCGGTTATGGGGTACATATTGAAGAGTCAATGAACGGTCACCACGGACGTCGACATTAAATACCTGAATGTTCGGCTCTAAGTTTGCCAAATTGTACTGCGCAGCCAGTGTTTCTCTGATGCGTTTGTAACCCATTTCATCATGAATGGCAGCAACTTCAATGTAGTTCTTACGGTCATCGTCGTTGATAGCAAACAGTTTGAAATCGCGCATCAATTTTGGCGATAGGTACTGACTGATGAAGCTTTCATCTTTGAAGTTGTGCATTGCAAAGTGCAGGGCGTCTAACCAGTCAGAACCTGCAAGGTCGGGGAACCACTCTTTATCCTCGTCCGTCGGCTCTTCACAAATGCGTTTAATGTCTCGGAACATCGCAAAACCGAGCGCATAAGGGTTGATGCCGTTGAAATAAGGGCTGTTGTATGGTGGTTGTGCTACCACGCTCGTGTGGCTATGCAGAAACTCCAAAATGAACTTTTCTGAAACGATGCCTTCATCATAGAGGTGATTCAGAATGGTGTAGTGCCAGAATGTTGCCCAGCCTTCATTCATCACTTGAGTCTGTTTCTGAGGGTAGAAGTACTGACTCACTTTTCTAACGATACGGACGATCTCTCGTTGCCAAGGTTCAAGTAGGGGCGCATGCTTTTCGAAGAAATAGAGCAAATTCTCCTGAGGCTCAGTAGGAAAGCGAACCTTAATATCTTCGTCTTTTGTTTTTGCTTGCGGTACCGTTCGCCACAAATCGTTAACTTGAGACTGTAGATAGGCTTCACGTTCTTCCTGACGTGCTTTTTCTTCGTTAATAGAAATCTTTTCCGGGCGTTTATAACGGTCTACACCAAAGTTCATTAACGCATGACAGGAATCAAGCAGCTGCTCTACTTCTTTGACGCCATAACGCTCTTCACACTCTGCAATATACTTCTTCGCAAACAGCAAATAATCGATAATTGAGCTTGCATCCGTCCAAGTTTGGAACAAGTAGTTGCCCTTGAAAAAAGAGTTATGTCCATAACAAGCGTGAGCAATAACCAAGGCTTGCATAGTGATGGTATTCTCTTCCATCAGATAGGCGATACATGGGTTGGAATTGATCACGATTTCATACGCTAGCCCCATTTGCCCATGCTTATAGTTCTGTTCTGTTTGAATGAATTTTTTACCAAATGACCAGTGGTTATAGTTAATAGGCATACCGATACTGGAATAGGCATCCATCATCTGTTCTGAAGTGATGACCTCAATTTGGTTAGGGTAAGTGTCGAGACGGTAAAACTCAGCAACACGTTTGATTTCTTTGTGGTAACGCTCCAGAAGGGCGAACGTCCAATCTGGCCCATCTGGTAGCATGTTGTCTCTTCGCTTATTTGCGGCCTCCCTCGAGAGGTTGTTCGTTGCGGTATTCATCGCTAGCCTCCTTACGCCGTTTCTTTTTGGAATAGTTCACGGAAGACTGGGAAGATATCCTCCACAGAGCGAATGTTTTTCATGGCGAAGTTTGGAAATGCTTCTGTCAGCTTTTCATATTCATGCCATAGTGTTTGGTGTGATCGTCGAGTGATTTCGATATACGAATAATATTGGCAATTGGGTAATAAGCGATTGACCAATAAATCACGACACCTTGGGGAATCGTCAGCCCAGTTATCGCCATCGGATGCTTGCGCGGCATAGATATTCCACTGACCAACTGGGTAGCGGTCTTTGACAATTTCATCCATCAGTTTGAGTGCGCTAGATACAATGGTACCCCCGGTTTCTTGTGAGTAAAAAAACTCATGCTCATCGACTTCTTTCGCTTGAGTATGGTGGCGAATATACACCACCTCAACGTTCTCATAAGTTCTGGTTAAGAATAGGTATAGAAGTACATAAAAACGCTTAGCGATGTCTTTCGTCGCTTGATCCATGGAGCCTGAAACGTCCATTAAACAGAACATCACGGCCTGACTTGATGGAACCGGGCGTTTTTCGTAGTTCTTAAAACGTAAGTCGAATGTATCGATGAATGGCACATTATCTATTTTTTTACGAAGCTCTGCGATTTCTTTTCTTAACCGATTCTCTTCGAGCTTTTGAGCTGGCTCGATATGTTCGATACGAGTGAGCTCCACTTCAAGCTCATGCAAAAGGCGTTTTTTGCCCGCAGTCATTGCGGTTCGTCGCGCCAGTGATTGCTGTAGTGAACGGATAATGGCGATATTCGATGGAATCCCCGCAGTTTGGAAGCCTGCTCGATGTGTTTTCCATTCGGTAATTTTGGCAATCTGATTTTTCTCTAAGTTTGGCAGTTCAAGATCCTCAAACAAGATGTCGAGATATTCATCTTTCGATATTTGGAATACGAACTCGTCTTGGCCTTCACCGTCAGGACTAGCATTGCCTTCACCAGCCCCGCCGCCCTGACCACCGCCTTTCGGACGCTCGATCTTGTCACCAGTGGTAAATTGGTCGTTGCCCGGATGCACACGCTCACGCATCCCACCTTTACCCTGATGGAACATGGGTTCGTTAATGTCTTTGTGTGGTATTGAGACGTCTTCGCCCGTTTCCGTATTCGTAATCGAGCGTCGATTCACTGCGTCTGCTACCGACTCTTTGATCTGCTCTTTATGGCGTTTCAAGAAGCGCTGTCGATTAACAGCGCTCTTATTCTTACCATTGAGCCTGCGGTCTATAAATTGCGCCATGAAATAGCCCTCTTCATGTTTCACAAGCGACCTAACTCATTCGCTGGGTTAGGATGACTTACGTACTCGTAGGTACCACTCAGAAAGTAGGCGAACCTGTTTCTCGGTATAGCCTTTTTCCATCATGCGAGCGACAAAGTCGTCGTGTTTCTTCTGATCTTCAGAAGAGGTTTTCGCATTAAATGAGATAACCGGAAGTAGTTCTTCTGTATTGGAGAACATTTTCTTCTCAATCACTGTGCGCAGTTTTTCGTAGCTGGTCCAAACAGGATTTTGACCATTATTATTCGCTTTCGCACGAAGCACAAAGTTGACGATTTCGTTTCGGAAATCTTTTGGATTTGAAATGCCAGCGGTCTTTTCGATTTTTTCTAACTCGGAATTAAGAGATCCGCGGTCAAACAGTTGGCCAGTTTCTGGATCTCGATACTCTTGGTCTTGAATCCAAAAATCTGCGTAACTTACATAGCGGTCAAAGATGTTTTGACCATATTCAGAGTACGACTCTAAATAAGCCGTTTGAATTTCTTTGCCAATAAATTCTACATAGCGAGGTACTAGGTAACCTTTCAAGAATTCGAGGTACTTTTCTGCGAGTTCAGATGGGAATTGTTCACGCTCTACCTGTTGTTCAATAACGTAGAAGAGGTGAACCGGGTTCGCCGCGACTTCTGTTTGATCGAAGTTAAACACGCGAGATAATATCTTAAACGCGAAACGCGTTGATAGACCCTTCATGCCTTCGTCGACACCTGCGTAGTCGCGGTACTCTTGGTAGCTCTTCGCTTTTGGATCGGTATCTTTTAGTGTTTCCCCATCATAGACCCGCATTTTTGAGAAAATCGAAGAGTTTTCAGGCTCTTTAAGTCGTGAAAGAATACTGAACTGAGCTAAAGTCTCGAGTGTGCTTGGTGAACAAGGTGCTTTAGAAAGCTCACTGTTTTCAAGCAGTTTTTGATAGATTTTCACTTCTTCAGATACGCGTAGACAGTAAGGTACTTTTACAATGTAGACACGGTCGAGGAACGCTTCATTGTTTTTGTTGTTGCGGAACGTTTGCCACTCAGACTCGTTTGAGTGAGCCAGAATCATACCGTCGAATGGAATCGCGGATAGCCCTTCAGTGCCATTGAAGTTACCTTCCTGCGTTGCCGTCAAAAGAGGATGAAGCACTTTGATTGGGGCTTTAAACATCTCCACGAATTCCATCAAGCCCTGGTTCGCCTTACAAAGCGCGCCAGAGTAGCTGTACGCGTCTGGATCATCTTGGGAGAAATGTTCTAGCTGGCGGATGTCAACTTTACCAACCAATGATGAGATGTCCTGATTGTTCTCATCACCTGGCTCAGTTTTGGCGATACCAACTTGATCTAGGATGGATGGGCGTACTTTCAATACTTTGAACTTAGTGATATCTCCACCAAATTCATGTAAGCGTTTCGCTGCCCATGGTGACATGATCGAGCGTAGGTAACGCTTTTCGATGCCATATTCTTTTTTAAGAATTTCACCGTCTTCTATTGCATTGAATAGGCAGAATGGATGGTCATTAACGGGACTACGCTCGCCATTTGCACTTAGTACATAGATCGGCATCTTTTCCATTAAAGCCTTGAGTTTTTCAGCTAACGACGACTTACCACCGCCCACTGGACCAAGGAGGTATAGAATCTGTTTACGTTCTTCTAAGCCTTGTGCAGCATGTTTTAAATAAGAGACGATTTGTTCTATGGCATCTTCCATACCATAGAAATCTTTAAATGTTTCATAACGTGATATGACTCGATTCGAGAAAATGCGACTCAGCCTAGGATCGAGAGCTGTATCAATGACTTTGGGCTCCCCAATTGCCATCAGCAATCGTTCTGCCGCGTTGGCATATGCGCTTTTGTCGTCTTTACACAGGGATAAGAAATCCTGCAACGACATCTCTTCATCTTTTGAAGCTTCATATCTTGATTGATAGTGGTCGAAAATACTCATGTCGCTTTCCCCTTTAATAGTCAGTCTACCGACGAACGTTGAAGCAGGTTTCTCTGCCATTACATTTGGCCTTCGTTGTACACAGTAATACGCCCGGTTATCTCGTTTAGTTTGTGCTAACAGCATGATAGACAACATCAAAGATTTTGCTTTATGGGTAATTATCACTGCAACGAAGTGTGATGAATAGAGACCTTTCAATCACTCCCTTTCTATCTCTAAGCCTAGTCGGGGATTTGCAATTTTGCTTAACAATTATGAATTTATTGCTGAAGTGGGTTGTGAGTCAGGCTGTGATAGCAGGAGGAATTTATCCTGTGAATGAGTTGCAGCTAAATCAATAATTTGCCGTGAGAGTTCGACTTAGGTTGATTGTGAGTAGATGGCAGTATGGGGAAAGAGGAATATGGGGGAGGGGGGGAGACGCTTAGCAAATAAAAGGAGAGCTAATGCTCCCCTTATCCGTTGCTTGGGCAATTATGCGCTAAAAATTTGCGCCATTTCATTTGCACAAAGGTGATATTGGCGAGGGCAGTTGCGCCATGTTCTCAGCATTCGGCGGTATTTTTCTAACATCGGCATCTGGCTATTGAAGTGGTGGTCTGCTTTATCAAATTGAGGGTACAGACCTTCTGAATCGACAAGGAAGCGTGTGTAATGCACTTGTTGAGCTTCGGTTGCAATGTCAAAACCTAAGAACTGTAAGCGACGCTGATCAACCTTGCCTTGCTCTTCATCATCAAGCATCTTATTTGATTCTTGCATTGCATGATACATTTCCATGATGTCGATGATTTCACGACATTCTGTTTCTGTAATACAGCCAAAATTTTTGTTCAACTCACGCATTTGTAGCTCATAACCTCGCTCGACGATAGTCTGTAGGCGCTTGTATTTAGGAGCGTTATGTGGATCCAGTTGAGACATTAGGTTGTACTGGTTTGATAGGATCAAACGTTGAGCGTTTGACATTTCCATGGTGACCTCACTAAATAATCTAATACATTTTTAATGTGCTTAGGTTAACGCTTCATACATTGATGAAACATGATCTCAATACATATTTAATATGAAAAAAGGCAATAATTGTCGAATTTGATTCATTTAAAGTAACTTGTTAACAGGTTTGACGAGATCACACTCAGATGGGGAAGCTTAGACATTGCGTCGGGTAACAAGTGATTTACTTGTGGTAGTGATTGTAAATATAGTCTCTGTCGGAGAAAGCCCTTAACCATTCAGGTTTGAAAACGCTCAGTACCGCTAATGCCATGCCGTTAAGCATCCCTTCAGGGAAGGCAAGTAGAGGAACAAAAGCAAAGTAGTTATCTAAGATAGTTTGCCAGTCGTAGTGGCCGATATAGAGGTGGTAAAAGGCGTTGCCTAGCAAATGTAAGCTACCTGTAATTGCCCCATTGAAGAAGCCAGCGACAAAAATGAAAACGAATATATTTCTTGGTAGGAATTGATAGCTGAGAATGAAAACAAGCTGGCTAATCAATATGGGAATGAGGGCAGACAATACAAGCGAAGTTGGCAGCATAAGCAATGGAGTATCATGCAGCAGATGATTAGCAAGCATTGCTAGAATACACAGCAAGAAAGCCATGCGCCAGCCATACATCATGGTCAGCGTTGTGATTGCGAGAAAGTGAATTTGCAAACCTTCTTTTACGCTAGCTTGCGCAGACCACAGAACAATTAACAAGAATAAGGTAGTAAAGACTAAGTGCTGAAAAGGCTTCTCTTGTACCATTTTGGGCCAAACGACTTTGCGAAAATCGGACACACAAAACGCCGTAACGACCCAAATGACAACGATAGTTGAAACTAAATTAAACCAATCCATGTCTCATTTTCCCTACTTAAGATACTAGAGCGCTCTGCTTACCATAGAAAAATACCAGCGACTGCGCTGGTATTGATGCTTTTATTTGCCTAATTTGAATTAGTACTTCACGTTCGAGTGATATTGAGAAAGAATCGATTGAATTTCATCCATCGTCTCTTTTGGCGGTGGATTTACCCCTTCTAACGGGTATTCAAGCCCCAGAGCTTCCCATTTGTGTGCGCCTAACTTGTGGTAAGGCAACAGCTCAACCTTCTCGATGTTATCCATGTCTTTGATAAACTCACCAAGCATGTGCGCCGCTTCAGGCTCATCAGTGTAACCAGGAACAACGACGTAACGAATCCAAGTTTTTTGGCCGCGCTTATGTAGATAGCGAGCAAAATCCAAAACACGACGGTTAGACACACCTATAAAGTCCTGATGAATCTCATCTTTCATGTGCTTTAGGTCAAGCATAACCAGATCGGTCGCATCCAGAACTTCATCCACAACGTCAGTGTGCTTGCGGATATAGCCGTTTGTGTCTAGGCAAGTGTGAATGCCTTCGGCTTGTGCCGCGCGGAAGAAATCTCGAACAAATTCAGGTTGAAGCATCGCTTCACCGCCAGAACAAGTGATGCCGCCACCGGACGCATTCATGAAGTGACGGTAGGTTTTTGCTTCGGCAATAATTTCTTCAACCGTGACATCTTTTCCGTCATGTGTATCCCAAGTATCACGATTGTGGCAGTACTTACAACGCATTAAACAACCTTGCAAGAAGACGATAAAGCGAATACCAGGTCCATCTACGGTACCACATGACTCAAATGAGTGAATACGACCAGTTGTTGACATCTTTTGCTCTCATTTCTAATAGATTATGCCTGTCATTTTATTACAAATTGCAGGGTTAAAACAGTCTTAGAGAGTTTTGGTTGCTTAGATCGTGAGTCCAGAAAGCGGCGAATGAGAGCTCACACACCGGGCTATCTGGATAGATAGGTACTCAACTAAAAGAAAGCGAATAATGAGAAAGAACCAGTGCCATAAACATCCGTTTGCGCTTGTTTATAATCAGGTGTTTTGATAGTGAAAGTTAAGCTTGCACCAAAGTGTTGGTTGTACCAAGCGGCGCCCGTAACGGCACTGGCTTGCCAGTTTTGCAGTGTGACGTCATAAGGCTCGGTTGGCTCAGGGATACCTGAACGGTCACCCTCGATAGTGATGTCGTTGAATCGATAGCGTCCTTCAAAGCCCGTATACAGAAACCAGCTCGACGTGCTTTTGGCTAACATACTGGCTGAAAATGGGCTTTCAACACTGATGTTGGCAGCCCCTAGGCTATTGGCTAAGTTGCTCCCCCAACGGAACATGACACCTTGCGAGATGTCGCTACGAAAGTTACCGACATTGAAGTCATTCACATTGGTGATTTCCCACTGAATATCTTTGCCTTCACTGCGCATTAATTTGTTAAATGCACGGTAGCCAACACTAAACGCGATTTCGTCATCAATTTGATACTCCCAACCTTGCGGGTCGGTTGAGCCTGTTATTCCATGGACAATATCTTGGGCTTTGCCGGAAAGAGAGCTTTCACCTGTTGCACCAATGGTGAAGTTATAACGAACGGCTTGATCTGCTGTGAGGGAAATATAGTTGATTTCTGTATGGAGATAGCCGGCGTAGGGGCGATCATCAGCAAGAGGGTAGTCGGCTTCAATATCACTAGGGGTCCACATTTTGTGGCCTAATACCAATTCTACTTTGTCAACGTTAGGCTGGCTATTAAGGGTGAACCACTTCCATTCGCTATCTTGCGCGAGTTGTGCGGTGGTATAAGAAAGAAAAACACCGTTAGTGTAGTCCTGATCAACACCAAAGATGCCATCGTTATCTAAAACAAAAGAGACTGTGGATTTCGTAGAGGCAATCGCAGTTGGTGAAAGCAAGGCGAGGGCAATTAATTTATTGAGCTTCATATACTTCATTTGCTAGCTTTTTTCGCATAATACGGAAGATTGCGAACAAAATCCTAAGCAATGTCACAACTCGAGAGGTGTATACAAAAAAAGGCCGATGCTTTCCAGCATCGGCCTTTGTTGTATTAATTAACGTGTTAATTCAACCGGTCTTATAGAGACTCAGTGAATGTACGTGCGATTACGTCAGCTTGTTGCTCTGCAGTTAGAGAGTTAAAGCGAACAGCGTAACCAGATACACGGATTGTTAGCTGAGGGTATTTCTCAGGGTGCTTAACTGCGTCTTCTAGCGTTGCGCGGTTAAGAACGTTCACGTTAAGGTGTTGACCACCTTCGATACCCGCTTCGTGGTGGAAGTAACCATCCATTAGACCAGCAAGGTTAGAACGTTGTGCATTTTCATCCTTACCTAGTGCGTTTGGCACGATAGAGAAGGTGTAAGAGATACCATCTTGAGCGTCAGCAAACGGTAGTTTACCTACAGAAGTTAGTGATGCTACGGCACCTTTCTCATCACGACCGTGCATTGGGTTTGCACCAGGAGCGAAAGGAGCACCAGCACGACGACCGTCTGGAGTGTTACCTGTTTTCTTACCGTACACAACGTTTGAAGTGATAGTAAGGATAGACTGAGTTGGGATTGCATCACGGTACATCTTAAGTTTACGGATTTTGCCCATAAACGTAGAAACAAGTTCACATGCGATGTCATCAACGCGTGCGTCGTTGTTACCGAATTTAGGGTAATCGCCTTCGATTTCGAAGTCGATTGCAATGCCATCTTCGTCGCGGATTGGTTTAACTGTTGCGAATTTGATTGCTGATAGTGAGTCAGCTGCAACAGATAGACCTGCGATACCACATGCCATAGTACGACGAACGTCACGGTCATGAAGAGCCATTAGAGACGCTTCGTAGCTGTATTTGTCGTGCATGTAGTGGATGCTGTTTAGCGCAGTCACGTATTGCTTCGCTAGCCAATCCATGAATGTGTCTAGGCGAGCCATCACGTCGTCGTAGTTTAGAACTTCGTCAGTGATTGCTTCAGACTTAGGACCAACCTGCATTTTTAGCTTCTCATCAACGCCGCCGTTGATTGCGTAAAGCATCGTTTTAGCAAGGTTAGCACGCGCACCAAAGAACTGCATTTGCTTACCAACGATCATTGGAGATACACAACATGCAATTGCGTAGTCGTCAGATTGTAGGTCAGGACGCATTAGATCATCGTTTTCGTACTGGATAGAAGAAGTATCGATAGACACTTTCGCACAGAAACGTTTGAAGCCTTCAGGTAGCTGCTCAGACCAAAGTACAGTGATGTTTGGCTCTGGAGAAGGACCCATAGTGTATAGAGAGTTTAGGAAACGGAAGTTTGTACGTGTCACTAGTGTACGACCGTCGATACCCATACCACCCATTGATTCTGTAGCCCAGATTGGGTCGCCAGAGAATAGCTCATCGTACTCAGGAGTACGTAGGAAACGAACCATACGTAGCTTCATTACGAAGTGGTCGATCATTTCTTGAGCTTGTTCTTCAGTGATCTTGCCAGCAGCGATATCACGCTCGATGAAGATGTCTAGGAAAGTCGAAGTACGACCTAGAGACATTGCAGCACCGTTTTGTGATTTAACAGCAGCTAGGTAGCCGAAGTAAGTCCACTGGATAGCTTCTTGAGCAGTTTGAGCTGGCTCAGAAATATCAAAGCCGTACTTAGCAGCCATTTGCTTGATTTGACCTAGAGCACGGTGTTGCTCTGCAATTTCTTCACGAAGTTGCATCGTTGCAGTTAGATCTTCGCCGTTCTCAAAACGCTCTTGAAGAGATTTGAATTGAGCTAGCTTGTCCTTCATTAGGAAGTCGATACCGTATAGTGCAACACGACGGTAGTCACCGATGATACGACCACGACCGTACGCATCTGGAAGACCAGTCAGTACACCAGATTTACGACAAGCTAGGATATCAGGAGTGTAGATATCGAAAACACCAGCGTTGTGAGTTTTACGGTATTCTGAGTAGATTTTTGAAATCATAGGGTCAAGAGTTTCACCGTATGCTTTGCAAGAACCTTCAACCATGCGTACACCACCGTTAGGGATGATTGCACGCTTAAGTGGTTTTTCTGTTTGTAGACCAACGATAATTTCTAGATCTTTTTCGATGTAGCCTGCATCGTGAGCAGTGATGGTAGAGATAACGTCAGTATCGAAATCAAGTGGTGCTTTAGTCGCGTTCTCAATTTTGATGCCTTCCATTACTTTAGCCCAAAGCGTGTTGGTTGCTTCAGTACCTTCAGAAACTAGGAAAGATTCGTCGCCTTCATATGGGGCGTAGTTCTTTTGGATGAAATCACGAACGTTAACTTCGTTTTGCCACTCACCCGCAACAAAACCTTCCCAAGCTTTAGCAAATTGCTCTGCCATGACATACCTACCTTTTTAGTAGAAAAAACACGTACTGGTTTCGCCGTTGAGCCAGCTATCTCCAACGTTACCTGGAGAACAGTACACTCTTAATGAATAACAATATTTATAGTCTTAAATAAGATAGTTTGGGTCATAAAACTATAAATATTGTCACTGCATTTAATGTGGGTTCTATCATACAACAATTTCAGACTATACTAAACTTTTTTTGCAAACCTTAAACTAAATCAATAAACACTAAAAATAATCGATAAAAATTGGGTAGCGACAAGCGCTACCCATATCAAAGTTGAGCAATAAGCTTACAATAGAGCAGGAATGCCGAACTGAGCTTCCAGCATGCCAACCGCAAGCATCGCGACCAAACAGATAGCTAGAACGCCAACAGGGATAACAATCTTATCGACAAACGATAGACGTGAAGCACGCTCTTTGTCACCAATTAGACCGTTGTTATCAAGAAGCATCGTTAGTGCCCAAGCCAGTACAGGGTTAACAACCGCTGAACCGAAGATACAGATGCCCGCTGCTTGTGAATCTTTCGAATCTTTAACCATCTGCATACCCGCTTCAAGAAGAGGTAGAGATACACCGACTAGCAGAGCGACGCGCATTACTGGTGGCCATACCGCAACGTCCATTGGGAAGCCAAGGATAGCAACAACCATAACGATCAAGCCTAGTAGGATTGAACCTGCAGGGATTGGGCGTTTAGCAATAGCTGCAGGGATCATGTACGTCCCCCAAGATGAGGTGATATTACCGCCACCTACCGCAGTACCAACCATTTGACGGATAGAACACATCGTCATCGTGTCATCTACGTCCATCAGTACTTTTTCAGTCTTTTTAGGGTAGTTAAGTTCTTGGAAGATACGGTGACCTAGGAAGTCTGGTGACCACATTGCTACCGCAAGGATTGCAAATGGTAGCGACGCGATGAAGTGTTCGACGTTAGGCAAACCTAGCATCCAACCTTCTTCAGTGCTGCCCCACCAGTAAACTGGGTTTAGGTTAGGTAGACCGGTTTCAGTGACGAATTTAATGTCAAAACCGGCACCTAGAACGAGCGCAATTGATAGACCGGTGAACGCACACACAGGGATTGCAAGCCAACGCTTGTTTACTTTTGCAAGGTAAGCGTACAGTACGATCGTTACCGCAAGAACGATAAGACCAACGTAACCCATGCTACCTGCAGCTACCGTGTCAGATTGAAGGCCAACAGCCCACTCCTGAATTGAGGTGATTTGGCTCATCGTACCCGTTAAGCCTAAGAAGATAAGCAAGCCACCGGCGGTACCTTCAGAGGTGAGGTTCACCAGTTTGGAACCACCTTTTAGGAAACTCAGTAGAAGACCGAATACACCGATCAAGATTGCCAATGCAAGAGGGTGAGCACCCGCGAGAGCGATGGTGCCAATTAGAGGGATCATTGGACCGTGGTTACCGGCAAGGTTGGCTTTAGGGTTAATAAAACCAGAAGCAAGTACACAGAAAAGGAATGCAGGGATAAGCATTTCTACACGTGCAACTTCGATAGCAAACTCTTTGCCTAAGCTAACGTGATCCCATGCAGCGGTAAGACCTTCAGCCCAAGACATCATTACCGCAGAATACATCGCGATAATACCGATAGTACCAGCAAGTGCAGGAACAAGGTCTTCAAGCTCAAAACGGAAATCACGACCTGGCAAGTTCAATGCGTAGCGGCGTGGTTTCATGATTTGCAGTTCGTGATCTAGGTAGTCTGAACGGCTTGCGAACTCAGAAGATGGACGATGAAGCTCTTGATAGCTTTTCGTCTCAATATCTGAATCAGAGTGCGCTTTATTTACTGCGTCTGACATAGATTCCTCATATATTTTGAAAAATTATTAATTCTGAATTGAATATTAAAACCCGCGTCCTGCGGTACTTCCTATGCTAGCTATATATTAGTTTTTTTGTTGCACATATACCACGTGCCTAAGCATAGCTAATAACCTGTTGTGTTAAGGCACAAAAAATTCCTCATCATTAGGGCGGAGTTTAGCAAGATAGCCCTTTGGGGTGATTGATTTAGATCACTTTAAGAAAGGATGTGAAAGAAAACTACAGAAAGTGTCTGGCATGCGAACAACTTGGTGGTTTAGTGTGTAATTCGATTACACAAATTGCATAAAATTAGACTTTGTTTTGCGGAAATAATGCTCAATTGAACTTATTGATGCCATTCATAGATGGTGCGAAAAGCTGGCTTCATTCTTGCTTGATTTCGAGCAAAGACGATTTTTTGGCTAATCATTGCCGCTCAGTTTAGGAAGAATACATGAAACAGCTTAATGTGCTGCCGTTAGTGGCAATCATTTCAGGACTTATGGTCGGTTGCGGTGGTGGCAGTGGCAGTGGCGGTGGTGGCGGCGGCGGTGCACCGAGAACCGCGTTTACTTTTGATTTTGCCATACCAGCGACACTGACTGAAAGTGACGCTATCACGAAAGGTTGTACTGTGTATGACCGTAAAACTGTTCTAAATGGTGATAAAACGGTTTTAACCTACAGTGCTGCTTCTAAAGAGCAGGTCACTAACTATGTTATTGGTTACTACTCTGATGCTGATGGTAAAGTTTCTGGCGATATCATTAAACCGATTACGGATAGTTTTAAATTCTATCTTGAAGATATTCCTGATGGTGGTTTTGTAACATTTCAAGCGATAGAGTTTAATGGTAGAGAAGCTCGGGTAAATACGTTTTCAAAAGAGTTCTTACAAGACAAAAAACTACGTAATGTCACTTTTGCTCTTAACCGAGATTCTTTGAATAAATGTTTCACTGGCGGTAATTTAGTCAGCGATAAGTTCACTAACTTGGATTACCGAAATGCGGAATCAGGAGGTGGAGATTATAATTTTGTCTCTCAAACTGATACTTTCACATCTGCAAACCCAGATATGTTGCCTACGGATGAGTTGGAGGGGATACAAGGTGAACCTACTGCGTTGTTCCAGTATGAACCTGGCTCAAACAACAAGGCTCTTTACCAGTATGGAATTGGTTCATGGGGAACTGATGAAATCGCATTGGTAAGGGCAGATAATACGTCCAGTATTTACTCGTCTTCTAATTATACTTATGACTCACTCCACATCGGTTTTGTTGTCAATGGCTTTGTATACGATGCGTTAGAGTTAGACACAACGGCAAGAGATTACCAACGCCCTAGCTCAACTAATAAAGAAACGTGGGCTTATATGGCGTTCTCTGAGAACCAAGCAAATGGTTGGGAATCGCTACTTAACGAAACTATTTCTGAAGGATGGGATATTGATGCCGATCCGAGTTCTTACTTAAATATAGATAGCCTACCAAATGCTAAACCACGTGTATCGGCACAAGGAAGCGCAGAGTCGATGATTGATTTGGACATGGGGTTGACGTCTTCTACAGAAGGCTTTACTCGTGTAGCTTACTTTGCTGCTTCTAGCGATTATAAAATAACGCACCGAATTTTCACTAAGAGCGACAGTGATGCAGTCGTTGTTCCGGAGTTGCACTATTACAATTTTCCTACATCAGTTATAAATGGTTTGAAAGTTTCAGCTTCGAATAACTTCAACCGTACTGCAGTGGTGTTGAGAGAAGATAGCGATCTCGACTCTAAGATGTTCATGAGCTTCTTTTCTAACGGTGCTGCGTCAGAGTCCGAGCTAGATGCAGACTTGGATGGCATCATTACTACAGAAAAAGAAGGCTTGGAAAACGAGGTCGCCCTACGTACTTCAAACTCACTGGTAGTCAGCCGCTTTAATTAGCAATGGCTTAAAGTAAGTTTCAATTAACACTTTTGTATTTCTCTTAGCCCCTCACTTGAGGGGCTTTTTAACACCTACTATGCGCATAGAGAAGAATATTTAGCTAAATATTGAATATTAAAATGCAATTATCGCTTATCTATGCAATGATTTTAGGTTAATAATTTGTTGCAACTTTAGTTTAGTGGTGATAATTTGTTCCAATCAAAAGGGCGGAGCCCCTTAATGCAGTGATAACACAGGGAGTAAAGCGCATGAATGATGTACCCGCGCTAGATATAAAAGACCTGCACAAAACATTTGGACAGAACGAAGTTCTCAAAGGGATTTCACTGTCGGCCCACAAAGGAGACGTTATCTCCATCATTGGCTCTTCCGGTTCCGGTAAGAGTACCTTTCTAAGATGCATCAACCTTCTAGAAACGCCTACCGCAGGCGAAATTTGGGTAAACGGCGAGCTTATCCAAATGAAGAACAACCGCGCAGGGGAATCCGTTCCCGCTAATGAGAAACAAGTACAGCGTATTCGTTCTCGTTTAGCCATGGTATTCCAAGGGTTTAACCTTTGGTCCCACTTAACCGTTTTAGAAAACGTCATTGAAGCACCAGTCCATGTGCTCGGTGTGCCAAAAGCGCAAGCTATTGAGAATGCCGAAGCGCTGTTAAAGAAAGTGGGGCTATACGAGCGCAAAGACTACTACCCAGGGCATCTATCTGGCGGTCAGCAGCAGCGCGCCGCCATTGCTCGTGCTTTGGCGGTTGATCCTGAAGTTATGCTTTTTGATGAACCCACTTCGGCACTTGACCCGGAACTCGTTGGGGAAGTCTTAGGGGTAATGAGAGATTTGGCAGAAGAAGGGCGAACCATGTTGGTTGTGACCCATGAAATGGCGTTCGCGCGTGACGTATCGAATCATGTTATGTTTCTACATCAAGGTTTGGTTGAGGAGCAGGGAGACCCAGCGAAACTTTTTACTAACCCGGATTCACAACGATTACAGCAATTTATTTCATCCATTTATTAGGTAAGCAGCCCCTAATTTTTGTGGGCGGCATTCACTTGCCTCCCAAGCACGCACAACAAACAAAACCAAATAAAATAGCAATCACAGGAGTATGGAAATGAAAAAGTGGCTATTAGCAGCAACGCTTGCTGCAACGGCAGTGTCTGGTGTCGCTCAAGCGAAAGAATGGAAAACTGTTCGCTTTGGTATTGAAGGCGCTTACCCTCCATTTAGCTGGACCGAGACCGATGGTTCAATCAAAGGCTTCGACGTAGATATGGCGAACGCTCTTTGTGAAGAAATGAAGGTTAAGTGTCAAATCGTTGCTCAAGACTGGGATGGTATTATTCCTTCTCTGCTAGCACGTAAGTATGACGCGATCATTGCGGCAATGTCGATCACTGAAGAGCGCAAGAAGAAAGTGGATTTCACCGGAAAATACGCACAAATTCCAAACAAATTCATCGCTAAGAAAGGCGCAGGTTTAGACTTTGATAACCTGAAAGATGTCAAAATTGGTGTTCAACGTGCGACTACACACGACAAGTATTTGACTGACAATTACGGCGACGACGTAGAAATCGTTCGCTACGGTTCATTTGATGAAGCTTACCTAGATCTTGCGAATGGTCGTATCGCTGCGGTACTGGGTGATGCATCAGCGCTAGAAGAAGGTGTTATCAACAAAGCTGGTGGCGAAGCGTATGAATTTGTTGGTCCGTCTTTGACTGATCCTAAATGGTTTGGTGAAGGTATGGGTATTGCGGTTCGTAAACAGGACAAAGACCTAACGAAGAAACTGGATGCAGCTATCGTTGCACTACGTGAAAAAGGTGTTTATCAAGAAATCGCAGGTAAATACTTCAACTACGATGTATACGGCGATTAAGTCGTAATTAAGCGGCCGTTGGCTTGTTCCTAGAAGTCGCTAACGGCCGATTTTGAGTTTTAGGGATTAGGAACTCACCTATGCTGGATTTACAAGGATATGAAGCCTCGATCTTAAAAGGGGCGTTAGTAACCATCGAAGTCGCTGTACTTTCTCTGATTTTGGCTGTCGTTCTTGGCATGCTTGGCGCATTAGCAAAGCTTGCTCCTTACAAGTGGGCGAGAGCAATGGCGACGCTATACACCACCATTATTCGTGGCATCCCAGACTTGGTTCTGATGATGTTGATCTTCTTCGGTGGTCAAATTCTATTAAACAACAGTCTTTATTCTATCAATGAAACACTCAATGATTGGTTCACAGCAAGTGATCCTAATCATGAGTGGACCTCTTATTTACCTGATTATATTGATGTCAGCCCATTTATTGCGGGTGTACTAACCATCGGTTTTATCTTTGGTGCTTATATGGCAGAGACATTTCGCGGTGCGATTATGGCGGTAGATAAAGGCGAGTTAGAAGCGGCAAAAGCGTATGGAATGAGCTCGATCATGTCATTCAGAAGAATCCTCTTACCTCAAATGATCCGACATGCACTTCCTGGTTTTGGCAATAACTGGTTGGTATTACTAAAAACGACTGCACTCGTGTCGATCATTGGTCTTGAAGATATGGTGCGTATCAGCTCATTAGCCGCTGGTACAACAAAGATGCCATTTACCTTTTATATGGCAGTTGCAATTATCTTCTTGTTCTTTACTAGTGTCTCTACGGGCTTGCTTAAGCTTGTGGAACGTAAATTCAGCATTCACGCGAGGTAAACCATGGATTTTTCATTGATTGTTGAAAGCTTCCCGGTCTACCTAGATGGATTGTGGACGACAGTATGGTTGGTTTCTTTAGCACTTGTGATTGGTTTGGGCGTGTCGATTCCACTTGCGGTAGCACGTAACAGTACCAATTACGCATTAAGTCTTCCATCTTGGACGTTTATTTACTTTTTCCGTGGGACTCCTCTATTAGTGCAGCTGTACCTCATTTACTACGGTATGGACCAATTCTTCCCAGTAAAAGACACTCTTTGGGAGAATGCATGGTTTTGTGCGCTAGTGGCTTTCGTTCTTAATACTTCAGCTTACACAGCGGAAATTATTCGTGGTGCGATCAATGGCTTACCAAAAGGGGAAGTGGAAGCCGCGAAAGCTTATGGCATGAGCCCGTTTATGACTTATCGTCGTATCATCTTACCAAGCGCATTACGCCGTGCTTTACCTGCGTATTCGAATGAGGTGATCTTCATGCTACACGGTAGTGCGGTTGCCGGCATCATCACCATTATGGATTTGACTGGCGCTGCTCGCTTAGTAAACTCAAGATATTATGCGCCATTTGAGTCATTCTTGACGGCAGGTCTGTTCTACATGGCGTTGACGTTTATTATTCTGTGGTGCTTTAAAATGGCAGAGAAACGTTTCTTGGCGTATCTAAGACCATTAAGCTAAAAGTTTATCACTAGGTTGATACTAACGATAAAAAGAGCGCCAATGTGCGCTCTTTTTATCGTTGGTGAAAGGTCAGGGGCTATTTGAAGGTCGACCAGATAGGAGCATGGTCAGACGGCTTTTCGATTCCTCGTAGTTCGTAATCAACGTCTGACTCGATACATTTGTTAGCAAGAGATGGCGTTGCCAAAATCACGTCAATACGAAGACCACGGTTGTCATCAAAACCTCGAGAGCGGTAATCGAACCATGAGAAGCGATCATTGACTTCTGGGTGTAAAGTACGGAAAGTATCTTCAAAGCCCCAATCCAGAAGTGTTTGTAACCACTCGCGTTCTTCTGGCTGGAATGAACATTTGCCCGTTTTCAACCAACGTTTCCGGTTTGGTTCTCCGATACCGATATCGGCATCAATAGGGCTGATGTTGATGTCTCCCATTACGATCAGTTGTTCATCATTGGAGTGGTGACCGTTTAGGTAGCTCATCAGATCTTTGTAGAACTGGCGCTTGTATGGATATTTGGTTTCGTGAGCGATATTGTCACCTTGCGGGAAGTAACCGTTGAGTACTGTCACCTTCTCGCCGTTTTCATCTGCAAACGTTGCCATGATCATGCGTTTTTGATGTTCTTCATTGTCAGTAGGAAAGCCCTTCTGCACGCTGATTGGCTCTTGTTTACATAGCATCGCCACACCGTAGTGCGCTTTCTGGCCATGAAAGTAAACGTTGTACCCCATTGCTTCGACATCTTCGATAGGGAAGGCTTCGTCATGAACTTTGATTTCCTGCAGACCGATAACGTCAGGTTGATGCTTATCGATAATGGCTTGAAGCTGGTGAAGACGCGCGCGGAGTCCATTAATGTTAAAGCTGATTACTTTCATTATTTATCCTTCTCAAGGGGATGGTTTGGTCAGAGATTACCATTGAAAATTGGCCTAAGAATAAGAGCGCTGTTAGGTTGTCACTCTAAATAGTCAGTTCTACTTGTTTGAAACAAGCTTGTTTTCTAAGTCATTTTTTACGATTTCGAGCGCTTTAAGTGCGGTTGCAGGATCAATTTTGTTTGTTTCCAATAAATAGATAAGATCAACGGCCAGTTTGACTTCTTCAGGCGCACTATCAAGTGGTGATATTGGTTGGTCAGACATTACTGATGTTTTTCCCTATGAGTAATTTGATTTTCGAGTTTCAGCAGCGCTGCTTGACAGCGCTCTAATCGCTGTTCTGTGGCAATGAGGGCCTTCTGCGCCTCTGAACGCATAAAGCTTGGTGCTATTTCTACCGCACGTTCCTTTTCCAACACCATTTCTCTTAAGCGGCGAGCCCATTCTTGGTGTTGAGCGAGCTCTTGATAAAGCACATTGATAGGCTTGCGGAAGTGACTACTATGCTTAATTTCGTTCTTACGAATTTTAGTGGTGGATATTTCACGTTGGATAGCACTAATTTGCGCAACTAATCGCTCAGTAAGGTACTCGGCACGCAACGTTGTCAATTTGCCTTCGCTCTGCTCCCGGATGATCGCATCCAGTGTCGAGTTTGCTTCTTTTACGCAAGGCACGAGTAAGCGAGAGCGGCAGTGGAACAAGCGCTCGTCAAAAAGTGGAACATGATGTTCACCTCGCTGGCGGTCAAGCGTTGCGGCTTGTTTGGACATCTGTTCTAGTTTTTCTGAAAGTTGATTAATGTTCATGTCAGACCTACAAACCATGCGTCATATGCCAATTTTATAGCAAGTGCGCTAACCACAGTAACAAATACTGGGCGAATAAACTTAGAGCCGAATCGAATCGCAGAGTGCGCACCAACAAAGGCCCCTGCCATTAAACACACGCCCATGGTTAAGCCTAGCACCCAGTTAATATGACCTAAAACCGCAAAAGTGATAAGAGAAGTGAAGTTACTGGTGAAGTTCATCGCTTTAGCCAAGCCTGACGCAAGCAAAATATTCAACCGATATAACGCCATAGAACTGACTGTCCAGAATGCACCGGTGCCCGGCCCAGCAAGACCATCATAAAACCCAATGGTTAGACCTTGCATGTACTGCTTTTTGTTTAGCAATGGACACGGTTCTGGTGTAGGGCTTTGGTGTGTGGAGTTGGGGGCTTTGTGGAATACGGTATACATAGCGGCACCCAGTATAATGAGCGGTAATACTTTTTCTAACCACTCTGTGCTAATCGCATCCACAAAAAGTGTACCGAGTGTTGCACCAATTAATGTGGCAATAAATGCACGGCCCCAGCATTGTGGCTTAAAGAGGCGCTTTTTGTAATAAGTAAAAGCAGCAGTAGAAGAAGCAAATGAAGCGGCCAACTTATTTGTCCCTAAAGCAACATGTGGAGGAAGCCCCAAAGAAAGTAGGGCAGGCACAGTAAGCATCCCCCCTCCACCTGCCACAGCATCGATAAACCCTGCAACAAAAGCGACAAGCGCCAACACCAACAGCATGGTTGGCTCAATCATTTCCATAAATGGTTTTTCTTCTAATATTCTATTTTGCGTTTAAACGGTGGCAGCGAGTCAATGAGTGCTTGTCCGTAGCGTTTGGTTACTAAGCGTCTGTCAAGAATGGTCACTCTACCAGAATCACGCTCTTTACGCAGTAAACGACCAACACTCTGAATCAGCTTTTTACTTGCATCGGGGACGGTGATCTGCATAAATGGGTTACCGCCTTTTTTCTCGATATATTCAGAATGCGCCTGCTCTACCGGTGAAGTAGGCACACCGAAAGGAATTTTGGTGATGATCAAGTTCTCTAACAACTCCCCAGGTAAATCGAGCCCTTCAGAGAAGCTTCCAGTACCAAATAGGATGCTGGTCTTTTGTTTATCAATGAGCTTTTTATGTTTTTTTAGAATCTCTGCACGAGAACTCTCTCCCTGAACTTGTAGCGCCCACCCGCGTTTGATGAAGTCCGCATTTAATGCGTCTGCAACTTGGTTCATCTGCCAATATGAGGAGAATAATACTAAGTTTGCTTTGTTGTCTTCTAAATACTTAGGCAAAATCTCAATAAGATATTCAGTAAACTGAGGTGCTTGCGGTTCGTACTGCATTGCTGGGATAAGCAACTCTGCTTGGTTTTGGTAATCAAACGGAGAGGCCAGCGCCAAAAATTGTGTGCCAGACTCCGGTTTCGCATCCACCCCAACTTGGTGACAGAAATACTGAAAAGAGTTTAGTGCGCGCATTGTGGCAGAAACCAAAACGGCACCAATACAGCGACTCCAAATTTGTTGATCCAACTGCCACCCAATCTCAAGTGGAGACACACTCACTATATAATCGCCTTCACGATCGGGGTGTTTCTCTAACCAACGAGCCAAAGGTGCGCCTTTGTCGCGAGTGGGCTCAGCCATTAAGCGCCAAACTTGAGCGAGGTTCTCTAAACGCTGAATATAGAAGCCCAATTCAGCCAAAGCAGGCTCTGCTAATTTTGATGACAGTTCGCCATCTTTTACGCGTTCGGCAATTAAGTCGGCAATTTTGGCTACGCTTTGGTTCGCTTTCTTACTGAGTTGTTTCAACTCTTTGGATTGGTTTTCCAACCAGGTCGGCAGTTCACCATGCTCAAAGCGATAGATACCTTCTTCAAAATGTGCGGGGTCAAACTGCTTGGTTAATTGGCTTAACGCGGGGATCAGTTCCTGTACGGACTCTTGTAAATCATTTCGAAATCGACCCACGCGCTTTTCATCCGCCAGTGAAGAAAACTTACTGGTGGATTGATTCAGTTTCTCTAACCACGCTGCCGCGCCTTTTAAGCTAGCGGATGCAGACGCATGATCGCGAGCAACGTGAGGCAAGTGATGCGCCTCATCGAACACATAAATGGTGTTTTCCGGTTCAGGCAAGATCACGCCACCACCGAGATCCGCATCTGCCATTACAAGAGAATGGTTGGCGATGATCACGTCGTTTTTGTCTAGTTCCGCACGTGCTTTTTGGAAAGGGCACCCACGGTGAGTCGGCAAGCTATTATTGCAGCTGTGCTTATCACTCACGATCAGCTGCCAGAGTTGGTCATCAATGGATTTTGGCCAGGAATCACGGTCGCCATCCCACTTACCTTGCGCAAGGGACCGATACATGGTTTCCAACAGCTCGATGTCTTTCTTCTTCGGTTTAGTTTCAAACATGGCAAGTTGGCCACCATCGACGCCACATGCTGCAGCCAGTTTCTCAGCGCAGCAGTAACGTTGGCGACCTTTAGCGAGAATAAATGAGAACTCTCGATCAGTGATGCGACGAAATAGCGGCAAATCTTTGTTTACTAATTGTTCTTGCAACGCCACTGTCGCCGTTGAAATAACCACTTTTCGGTTGTTATAAACCGCAACAGGGATGGCGGCCATCAAGTATGACAGTGATTTGCCGATCCCGGTTCCGGCTTCAGCCACCAGAAGACGATTGGACTTATGGTATTGCCCGCATAGCGTTTTCGCTATTTCCGCAACTAAGTAGTTTTGAGCTCTTCTCGGGACAAAGTTGTCGAGTTGTGCTTGCAGATTCTGGTAGCTAGTTCGAATCGATTTCTGAATGTTACTGGTTAGCATACGGGCCTCAAATGCGTTGGAGCCGCATAGTAGCACACATCACTAGTTGTACAGTAGTTCGCGAAATGGAATGCTTTTGTAAGGAATAGAGATCTTGTTCACAAAAAAAAACTAAACCTAAACTAAAGAAGGATGCTCGCCCTCGTTTATTGACATAATAATCTGATATTTACATGTTTATAGGTGTATTTATCTATTTGCTGTCTGTTAAATAATCACAAATAGAGATTTTGAGCTGCTTGGTAATGGTTGTTTAGTTGGTTATGAGACAAGGTTGTTGTTTAGATATTCATCAAAAAATGACAATGCAAGTGTGTAAATATCTGTTTTTATTTAATTTTTACTTTTTTTGATGATAAGGTTTAGAAAGTTTGACAGACAGAATAATCTTTTGCACTCTAACGCCCAGATTTTGCAGACCAAGCATTGTTACGTTTCGATAATAAGCGGTTTCAAAAATATAAAAGAAGGGAATCGGACAAGGATATCCCAAACTAAGAAAAGGCAGTGGAATTATTATGAAAAAGACTCTATTAGCGCTTGCTGTAGCGAGCATCTCTACGTCTGCATTCGCAGTAGAAACAACATCTCAAAACAGCAAGCCTGTATTTGAGTTTGACCCAATGCAAAAAGAGCAGTTTGTGGTAGAAGGTGCGCTAGGTGTTGGTGGTTACTACGATACTGAAACAAAAGCGCTTTACGATGATTGGGCAACTGCTGTAACAGTTGCAGTAAACTACCGAAACAACCGTCTACTAGGTTACCTTGAAGTTGACCTAGAGATGAACTACAGCACTAAGTCAGAAGATATTACTGGTATTGAATCTGGTCCAGCAACAGACGTAGATAAAGCATGGATCGGTTTCGACACTGGCTACGGTGTTGCGTCTTTCGGTTGGGAAAACGACACGGCACTAGATAAAGTTGACGGCGCTGGTGACTTCACTTATGAATTCGGTGCATCTGCAGGCGACGCTTCTGACGCATACAACGTAGTTAAGTTCCAAGGTGCGACTTCTGGTTTCGCTTACGGTGTGTCTTACTTTGAAACTAGTGCATCTCACCGTGCTGCAGACAAAGGTGTGAATGGTTACATCGGTCTTGAGCAAGACATGTTCAATATCTACGCTGGTTACGAAACTCGTGATGAACATGACTACGATGTTTACACAGTAACTGGTAACGTTGACCTAGGCGCAGTGATGCTAGGTGCAAACTTCTGGATTGAAGAAGGTGGTGCTAACCTAGTATCAAATACAACTGATAAGAAAAACACTGGTTACTACCTATCTGCTGGCTACCCAGTAAATGACCTGATGACGTTGGCTGCTGGCTATGCAGCAAACACTGCTGAAGAAAACAACGAAGCAGACAAAGATCAGTCTTACATGAACATCGCGATGACTTACAAGCTAGGTCAAAATGCGGACATGGGTATCGACGTAAAACAAATCCTAGACACTGGTGATAAATCAGTTGATAAGGAAACTTACGTATTCGCAGCGGCTTTCTACTACTTCTAATAGTTAGTCACTCAAATATGAAAGAAGAGAGCGCATCCATGATGCGCTCTTTTTTTAGATAATTTTTGATGTATTCAACTCAGAGGAGCCGGTTTAATAGCGGTTCGTTTAGTGAGCTAAATGGATCTCTCTCCACTCACCAGGTTGTAGATCATCCAGCACAATCCCGCCCATGGAGTAGCGTACTAAGCGTAGGGTAGGGAAGCCGATATGAGCGGTCATGCGCCTCACTTGACGGTTTCGTCCCTCGATAATGGTAATGGCTAACCACGTGGTTGGGATGTTAGCGCGAAAACGTACGGGTGGATTTCTGTCCCAGATGTCCGGCGTTGACATAACCTCTACTTTGGCGGGCAGCGTCATACCATCTTTAAGCTCCACGCCTTTACGTAATTTCTCTAAGTCTTCTTCTTGAGGAGCTCCATCCACTTGCACCCAATAGGTCTTTGGTGATTTTGATGTCGGTTGCGTCAGTTTGGCTTGTAAGATGCCATCATTAGTGAGCACCATTAGCCCCTCACTGTCTCGATCGAGCCGACCAGCAGCGTAAACATCTTTCACTGGTATGTAATCGGCAAGCGTTTTACGGCCTTCACCATCGGTAAACTGGCTCAATGTGTCATAAGGTTTATTGAAAATGATCACTTTACGATCTTCTGGGGCAATTCTAGGTTTTGCTATTGATGACGAGCGGCTTAGGCGATTTTGTCTTTTTTGACCTTGTCCTGTGGCGTTGCTTGGCTTTGCCGAGCGTTTAAAATGCCCCGGTTTAGATGGGTGACTACGACGACCTTTTTCATGGCCCGTGCGAGATGACATGTTAACTACCTTGCAAAATTGTAAATGAACTGTGTTTGAAAGTTTTATGTTTTCCTGATATCCGCTATCATTTTCGCGCCTAAAACTAACAAAAGCGCACAGAATAATAGACTATTTCGTGTTATTTGTTTAATGATATAGCTAAGTCGCTTTCAGTGATGGATTTCTGTTAGAAATACAGCTGAAAGTGCGCTTGGCACAAAGTGCACTCATGGATATAGAGTCAAATATAAGAAAGAGTGCGAACCGCATTTTGCGTTGGTGAGGAGAAATGCACTACTAACGTTAAGCAATGCGTCAATTCAACAAACTCAGTGGCTGAGTTATCAGCTTAGTTGAGTGAAAAATAGGGAAATTTCATGCCTACAGAAAAACCTACCATTATCTACACAATCACTGATGAAGCCCCAGCGCTAGCAACCTATTCATTACTGCCAATCATTCAATCGTTTACCGCTTCGTCTGGCATCAACGTAGATACTCGTGATATTTCATTAGCGGGTCGTATTATTGCGAACTTCCCAGAGCATTTAAAACAAGAGCAACGTATTGGTGATGCACTAGCAGAGCTTGGTGAGATGGCTAAGACTCCTGAAGCAAATATTATCAAGCTTCCTAACATCTCTGCTTCTATTCCTCAGCTAAAAGCGGCGATTAAAGAACTCCAGGCAAAAGGTTACGATTTACCGAACTATCCAGAAGAGCCAAATACTTACGAAGAAGAAGCCATCAAAGCGACTTACGACAAAATTAAAGGCAGTGCGGTAAACCCAGTACTCCGTGAAGGTAACTCAGATCGTCGTGCGCCACTTTCCGTGAAGAATTACGCGAAGAAAAATCCACACTCAATGGGTGCATGGTCAGCAGATTCTCAATCTCACGTATCAAGCATGACTGACCAAGACTTCTTTGGCAGTGAAAAGTCGACAACCGTTTCTGGTGCGACTGACGTTAAAATTGAATTCGTCGCTGCAGACGGTTCAGTAAAACAACTAAAAGCTGCGTTCCCTCTACAAGATAAAGAAGTGATTGATTGTTCAGTGATGAACAAGGAAGCACTGGTTGCATTCTTTGAAAAAGAAATCGAAGAAGCGAAACAGCAAGACGTTCTGCTTTCTCTACACATGAAAGCGACCATGATGAAGGTTTCTGATCCAGTGATCTTCGGTCATGCTGTTAAGGTTTACTATAAAGATGTTTTTGCTAAGTACGGCAAACTATTTGAAGAACTCGGTGTGGATGTAAACAACGGTATCGGCGATGTTTACGCAAAAATTGAATCACTACCGACAGAGCAAAAATCTGAAATCGAAGCCGCTATTTTAGCGGTATACGAGACGCAGCCAGAGCTAGCGATGGTGGATTCAGATCGCGGGATTACCAACCTTCATGTACCAAGTGACATCATCGTTGACGCATCGATGCCAGCCATGCTTCGCTCATCTGGCCAAATGTGGGGGCCGGATGGTAAGCAGAAAGACACCAAAGCGATGATTCCGGATCGTAGCTACGCTGGTATTTACCAAGCGGTAATCGACTTCTGTAAAGAGCACGGTGCATTTGACCCAACAACAATGGGAAGCGTACCAAACGTTGGTCTAATGGCTCAAAAAGCAGAAGAGTACGGTTCACATGACAAGACATTCATTCTAGATGCCGCAGGCACCGTACGTGTGGTTGATGCTTCTGGTACCGTACTACTTGAGCAGGCGGTAGAAGAGGGTGACATCTTCCGTATGTGCCAGGTGAAAGATGCGCCAATTCAAGACTGGGTGAAACTAGCGGTAACGCGTGCACGCGCAACAGGTGCTCCGGCCGTATTCTGGCTCGATGAAAATCGTGCGCACGATGCGGAGCTTATCAAGAAAGTTCATGCATACCTACCTGAGCATGATACGGCGGGTTTAGAGATCAAAATCCTTGCACCAGTTGATGCATGTAAGTTCTCATTAGAGCGTATTAAAGAAGGTCTAGATACTATTTCGGTAACGGGTAACGTATTGCGTGACTATCTAACTGACTTGTTCCCAATCCTAGAGTTAGGTACATCTGCGAAGATGCTGTCTATCGTTCCGCTAATGAACGGCGGTGGTTTGTTTGAAACGGGCGCAGGTGGTTCTGCACCTAAACACGTCCAACAAGTTGAGAAAGAAAATCACCTTCGTTGGGATTCTTTAGGTGAGTTTTTAGCGTTAGCGGCTTCGTTAGAACACCTAAGCGCTGTGACGGGGAATGTAAAGGCGCAGGTTCTCGCTGATGCACTGGATAAAGCAACGGGTGAATTCTTGGATAATAACAAATCGCCTTCACGCAAGGTAGGTGAGTTAGATAACCGTGGTAGTCACTATTACCTTGCTTCTTATTGGGCTAAAGCACTTGCAGAGCAATCTGTTGATTCAGAACTTGCTGCTGAGTTTGCACCAGTTGCAAAAGCGCTTGAAGAGCAAGAAGACGCAATCATTTCTGAGTTGAACTCTGCTCAAGGGGTGAAAGGTGAACTAGGTGGTTACTACTCACTCGATGATGAAGTGACAGCGGCACTAATGCGCCCAAGTGCAACTCTGAACGCTATCATCAAATAATCTAAGTTTACGCCACTTCGGTGGCGTGTTTTAGTGCTGATAAACTATAAACCCGCTCTTTAGCGGGTTTATTTTCCTCTTCATAAAGTCAGTGCTATAACTAGCCTAAATTAATGAGAGCGAAGGGTTTGTCTGATTGAGCGCTCTAATACCAATCTAGATCAATAACAGGTCACTTTATTGCGCCGGAAAAATAGCTTAGAGCAAGACATAGATTGCAGTAACTCGTTATTCTAATTACTTACAAAATCTATACCGAAACTATCAGCGATTTTAACTAGCAAGAATGATCAATTACTTATTTAGATTGATATAGTTATTTGGCTTGGCTCTCTATTGGCACAACGCTACTCGCGTGTGAACCTTTTGGGCCTTTTTCAATCTCGTATGAGACTTGTTGGCCTGCTTTCAGTGTACGATAACCGTCCATTTGGATAGTCGAGTAGTGGGCAAAGATATCTCCTTCCTCTTCATCTGAACAGATAAACCCAAATCCTTTGGCATTGTTAAACCACTTTACTGTACCTGTAGCCATGCTTTTACATCCCTCATGCATTTTACTGATGTTTTTACTACTCCAAGCCATACCTTTAGCTTGGTATCATTATTAGTTCTCACTAATACACGTCGAGTTGAGCGTTCCATCTAAGACTTTGTCCCAAAGAAAGGCAGTCTTAAATGACGATTTATGCATCAACACTTTCCACTTTAGTCAATGAATCTCAGCAGTCAATAGTGAAATGCAACAATCAAAGTCATATTTTAAAACAAATCTCACTTAAGATTAACAACTTTGCAAGCGGTTTGTCGGTCAGAGGCGTGGGGTTAGTTAAAAAGACTGTATGATTTGAATATGCTGAAGGCGCATACTGATCAAGCTGCACAACTTAGTGGAATCTACTAAATGAATAAAAAGTGAAATTTCGGTGATAGAAAGCATAAATTTAATTGATAACTGTGATCTCTTACTTTGCATTAACGTAGTGATAGGGTAAATGCATTGCATGCAACAATACCATTATTAGGGGATGCCTCTGACGGTTTGAAGACCAAAATCTTTATTTGCACCAGTGTAAGAGGTGCATTAGTCTCTATATGAGGGCGCAACTTTTTATCTATCAAAGTCCATTTAGGTGCCTTATCTCACTACACCACTCGGCATGCTTATGGTAGATTGTTTTTATAGGTCGAAAACATCAACCCTTTGATAAGATATCTTTGAATTGCCATGAGTAAAAATTTTGAATGGGTGACTCCAGACTCTGATCTTCTGGAGCGAGAAAGTACAAAAGTTCAGCCGCCGAAGCTATACAACGTTGTACTCAATAATGATGACTACACACCTATGGATTTCGTCATAGAGGTACTTGAGCGATTCTTTTCTCATGATCTTGATAAAGCAACGCAAATCATGCTTAAGGTTCACTATGAAGGAAAGGCAATTTGTGGGACATACAGCGCAGAAATTGCTGAAACTAAAGTAGCGCAAGTGACGATGTACTCAAGGGAAAATGAACATCCGCTACTATGTACGATGGAGCAAGCGTAACAAGAAGACTTGCTCGAGCAACCAAGTTGTTCTTTCGGGAGGTACTTATGCTAAATAAAGAACTAGAGTCAAGCCTTAACGGTGCATTCGCTCGTGCACGAGATAAACGTCACGAGTTCATGACTGTCGAACACCTCCTACTCGCATTGTTGGAAAATGATGCAGCCAAGGAAGCCTTATTAGCCTGCAAAGCGGACCTTGATGCTTTGCGTAACGAACTCGATATTTTCATTGATCAAACAACGCCGTTGATCCCGCAAAGTGATGAGACACGAGAAACCCAACCTACCTTGAGTTTTCAGCGTGTGCTTCAGCGTGCGGTATTCCATGTTCAGTCTTCTGGGCGCAATGAAGTGACTGGTGCAAACGTCTTAGTCGCGATATTTAGCGAACAAGAGTCTCATGCCGCCTACCTGCTTAAGAAGAATGACATTTCGCGCTTGGATATCGTGAATTTTATCTCCCATGGTATTACGAAAGCTTCTGGCTCAAGTGAAGATCCATCTTCATCGGACTCGTTCGGTTCTGACAGCCCGGAAGAGACGAATTCAGATGAGCGCTTAGAGAGCTTTGCTACCAACCTTAACCAAGTGGCGAAAGCCGGTAATATTGACCCTCTGATAGGCCGAGATAAAGAGCTTGAGCGTACCATTCAAGTACTTTGCCGTCGCCGTAAGAATAACCCGTTGCTCGTCGGTGAAGCGGGTGTGGGTAAAACGGCCATTGCGGAAGGTCTGGCTTGGCGAATCGTAGAAGGCCAAGTACCAGAAGTCATTCAAGATAGTGTGATTTACTCACTTGATATTGGTTCGTTATTGGCGGGCACCAAATATCGTGGTGACTTCGAGAAACGTTTCAAGACCATTTTGAAACAGTTAGAAAAAGAAGAGGATGCGATCCTATTCATCGATGAAATTCACACCATCATTGGTGCAGGTGCTGCTTCTGGTGGTCAGGTCGATGCCGCTAACCTAATTAAGCCACTACTAAGTAGCGGTAAGTTACGTTGCATCGGCTCAACAACATACCAAGAGTACAGCAACATTTTTGAAAAAGAGCGCGCATTGTCTCGCCGTTTCCAAAAAATTGACGTTGTTGAGCCTTCATTGGATGACACTACAAAGATTCTGA
Organism: Vibrio sp. PNB23_22_6; assembly: GCF_052877535.1. Classification (NCBI taxonomy): domain Bacteria; kingdom Pseudomonadati; phylum Pseudomonadota; class Gammaproteobacteria; order Vibrionales; family Vibrionaceae; genus Vibrio; species Vibrio sp. PNB23_22_6. Next base: position 241,110 of record NZ_JBNFXP010000003.1, read on the forward strand.
TGGGTTTAAAGCCGAAGTACGAAGCCCACCATGAAGTGCGTTACACCAATAAAGCGCTACGTGCTGCGGTTGAACTGTCGGCGAAGTACATCAACGAGCGTCATTTACCAGATAAAGCGATTGATGTCATTGATGAGGCTGGAGCTCGCAGTCGTCTGGCTCCAGCGAGTCGTCGTAAGAAAACGGTTGGCGTAGCAGACATCGAAGCGATGGTTGCTAGGATGGCTCGTATCCCAGAGAAATCAGTGTCATCGTCGGATAAAGATATCTTGAGAAACTTAGATGACAAGATGAAGATGTTGGTGTTTGGCCAAGACAATGCTATCGATGCACTGTCAGAAGCCATCAAGCTGTCACGTGCAGGTCTGGGTGTTGATAATAAACCTGTCGGATCATTCTTATTTGCCGGCCCTACGGGGGTAGGTAAAACAGAAGTCACGGTTCAGTTGTCCAAACTACTTGGAATTGAGCTTCTTCGTTTTGACATGTCTGAGTATGGTGAGCGTCATTCTGTGAGTCGCTTGATTGGTGCGCCGCCAGGTTACGTTGGTTACGATCAAGGTGGTTTACTTACTGATGCGGTTCTCAAACACCCTCATTCGGTTGTTCTACTTGATGAGATTGAAAAAGCGCATCCAGATATTTTCAACTTACTACTGCAAGTGATGGATAATGGTACGCTAACGGACAATAATGGCCGTAAAGCGGATTTCCGTAACGTCATCCTTGTCATGACCACTAATGCGGGTGTCGCTGAAACAGAGAAGAAATCAATTGGTTTGATTCAGCAAGATAATAGTCACGATGCCATGGCGGAAATCAAAAAAGTATTTACGCCAGAGTTTCGTAATCGTCTCGACAATATCATTTGGTTTAATAGCCTAGATGAAAGCGTTATTCATCAAGTGGTTGATAAGTTCATTGTCGAGCTTCAGGTTCAACTTGATGCTCGAGGTGTGTCGATGGAAGTATCACAAGATGCACGCCATTGGTTAGCTCATAAAGGATACGATAAGGCAATGGGCGCTCGTCCTATGGGCCGCGTTATTCAAGAGCAGCTTAAGAAGCCACTTGCGAATGAACTGTTGTTCGGCTCGTTGGTTGATGGCGGCACTGTGAAAGTGACGTTGGTGAAAGATAAACTTGAGTTTGAGTACTTAAGTGAGAAAGAAGCGGCGCTTCACTGAAGCAACTGCTTTAAATAGCTGAAAAAGCGTGCGCTTAGTCGCACGCTTTTTTTGTTTATTTAATCTTCCTGCTGAACCCTTTAGTCGTCATTTATTCTTACTCCATAGGGAGTTTGCGAAAGTTCGATTCTTTCTTGGAGAGCGAATGCATGATCTTTTTATTGGCGCACTGAGTGTGCTTTTACTTGGATGTAAGCAAAATGCTCTCGAGTTAGTAAGGTAGGATGAAAAGTTCGAACCTATTATGAGTCTTATTGAACAGGGAAGAGCTTAGTTTGTTGATCTGGCAAGATAGCCGCTTCGAGTAAGACACGTGTTAGTGTTGATCCAACAAGCATCATGATTATTGTAGTGAATCAAAGACAATAAAAAACGGAGCGTAGGCTCCGTTTTTTATTGCATCCGAAAATCTAAGATTAACGAGCGCGGAAGACGATGCGACCTTTAGATAGGTCGTATGGAGTCATCTCTACAGTTACTTTATCACCAGTAAGAATACGGATGTAGTTCTTACGCATCTTACCAGAGATGTGTGCAGTCACAACGTGACCGTTTTCAAGTTCAACGCGGAACATAGTGTTTGGTAGAGTGTCAAGCACAGTGCCTTGCATCTCAATTACGTCTTCTTTAGCCATTTAATCCTCTTTAGAAATTAGGCAATATTAGCGCGCCTATTCTGCCGCTAAATAGTAATTATGTAAAGTTGGAGCGTATTCTACCCTTGCCAACGCTGATTTACTAGCCTTTGGTGACGCTGAAAGCGTGTTTTATAGTTCATCGCTGGACATTCATCGATCTGATATCCCAAATATAGCCAGTGTTTACTTGTCTGCAAGCAATATTTGATTTGGTAAAGTACTGCTAACGTACCGAGAGAGAGCGAAGAGTCGGGATCGAAAAACGTATAAAACGCACTAGCACACTTATTCATAATGTCAGTGACAGCGACAGCGAGCAATCGGTTTGATTCATCGTATATATGAAGAAAGCCTGTCTCTAGCCAACTCGTTTTCGCAAAGCGTGTGAACTCATCTTCTCGTGGTGGATACATAGTGCCCTTTTGGTGTCGTTTAGTAATGTATCGGCTGTATAGCTTAAACCAGTTATCATCGAGATCTGGTTTCATTTCCCAACGTAAAAGTGAGGCATTATTTAACAAACGTCTCTGGCTTTTAGATGCGACAAAGTCAGCGATAGAAACTCTTATCGGTTGGCATGCGTTACAGTGTTCACAATGTGGTTTATAGATCGTATTCCCACTGCGGCGAAAGCCATTTGCCATCAATATTTGATAGTTTTGCTCGGTATGTAAATTGGAATCAAGAGCCACGGCAACGCGTTCTTGTCGTTCGGGTAAGTAACTACAAGAATGGTTTTGAGTTAATCCAATACGAATGTGCTGAAGATCCGTGCTCATGATACAGAGTCCTGCAAAGTCTGTGGTGTAAAAGTTCCCAAAGCGGTCTTTTTATTCCTTAAAGATAGTAGCTTATCTATGAAATCGTCACGTTCGATTTCATACGCTCCAAGCGATTTGAGGTGTGGGTTCATTACTTGGCAGTCAATCATTTGTCCTTGATGTGATGCCAAATGATCGCATAAGTACCACAACGCTATTTTGGAAGCGTTGCTTTTTAAGCTAAACATCGACTCACCGCAAAAAAGTTGGCCAACACTGATGCCATAGAGACCACCGACCAACTCATTGTCCTGCCATACTTCAACTGAGTGGCAGTGACCATTATTAGCCAGCGCTGTGTAAGCGGCTTGCATACTCTCATTGAGCCACGTTTCTTCGGGGGATCGTGTCGAAGAGCACCGTTGAATTATCTGCTTAGTTGCGTGGTTTAATGTTACTTTATACTGATGTTTACGTTGAAATTTAATCAAGCTTTTAGAAGGTTTAAATGTCATCGGGTCGAAAACGGCACGCGGTGATGGACTCCACCATAAAATGGGTTCTCCAGGGCCGTACCAAGGAAATATGCCTTGATGGTACCCCGCTAATATTCGTTCGGGGTTGAGATCACCACCGAATGCTAATAAACCATTTGGTTCACTTAATGCTTCATACGGTGAAGGGAAGTTGTACGTATCATCAAGTTCAGTTAAATAGATTGCCATAAGAAGAGCTTACCAACATTAGAGCCTTTAGGAGCTTATTATGAATGAAGCAAGACCTAGCGTAAAACAATGGGCATGGTTCATACTGTTTTTGCCCTTTTTCGCCAATGCGGCTTATGAAAGAAATGTAGCAAAGCCAGTCAATGAAGTGGTTTATGGTAAAGTTAAATCAGTGCGTTTCATTACCCAACAAGAAGTGATGCAATCAAAAAATAATGGTTGGAAGACGTTGCTAGGTGCCACCATTGGCGGCCTTGTGGGGAATCAGTTTGGTGGTGGTACGGGTAAAGAAGTGGCTACGGCAGTCGGCGCCATTGCAGGGGCCACCGTTGTACAGAATCGAAGTAATGATCTATACACGGTGGAATATAAACTGGTTGAACTATTGATTAAAGTCGAAGGCAACAAGCTCATTAATGTGATTCAAGACGTCGACAAAAACATGCTATTTAACCGGGGTGATGATGTTCGTATATTGTACTTTGATGATGGCGTTAGGGTCGACATCGCTTATTAGGCCAACGTTTGCATGATAAGAGTAAGGGTGACTAATTATTCAAAAATTAGCATGGATTTGCTCTGGTTTTGTGGTGGTTTTTTCGTTAGTCTGAATCCACGAAGAATTGTTTAGCTCTCAAAAAACGCGAAGTGAGAGTACAAAGGATTATCAACTTTTAATGGAAAGCCTAACGTTACAACCCATCAATAAAATTCAAGGGGAAGTGAATCTTCCTGGATCAAAAAGTGTTTCCAATCGAGCCCTATTGCTTGCCGCACTGGCAAAGGGCACGACTCGTTTGACCAACCTTCTCGATAGTGATGATATTCGCCATATGTTGAATGCTCTGACTAAGCTTGGTGTTCAATATCAATTGTCTGAAGACAAAACAGAGTGTGTTGTAGAAGGTCTTGGTCGTCCATTTTCTGTCGCTGAGCCAGCAGAGTTATTTCTTGGTAACGCAGGTACAGCAATGCGTCCATTGGCTGCTGCGCTTTGCCTAGGCGAAGGTGAATATGTACTGACAGGCGAGCCTCGCATGAAGGAGCGCCCGATCGGTCACCTTGTAACAGCGTTGCAGAAAGCGGGGGCCAGCATCGAGTATTTAGAAAACGAACATTACCCACCGCTAAAAATCATAGGTACTGGCCTTAAGTCTGGTTCGGTGTCGATTGATGGCTCTATCTCAAGCCAATTCTTAACCGCATTTTTGATGTCTGCTCCATTAGCCGATGGTGAAATCCGCATCGAAATCGAAGGTGACCTGGTATCCAAACCGTATATTGATATTACGCTGCACATTATGAAGCAGTTTGGCGTTGAGGTTATCAACAACGATTACCAAGAATTTGTGATTCCTTCTGGTCAACATTATATTGCCCCTGGTGATTTCTTAGTTGAAGGTGACGCCTCGTCTGCGTCTTACTTCTTGGCTGCCGCTGCAATCAAGGGCGGAGAAGTGAAAGTCACTGGTATTGGTAAAAACAGTATTCAGGGAGACATTCAATTTGCTGACGCACTAGAAAAAATGGGCGCAGAGATTGAGTGGGGCGATGATTATGTGATTGCTCGCGTTGGTCAGCTTAAAGGTATCGATATGGACTATAACCATATCCCTGATGCAGCGATGACGATAGCGACAACAGCGCTCTTTGCTGAAGGTACAACTGCGATTCGCAACGTGTATAACTGGCGCGTTAAAGAGACTGACCGCCTTGCTGCGATGGCAACAGAACTGCGTAAAGTGGGTGCGGAAGTAGAAGAGGGGCAGGACTATATTATTGTGAAGCCGGTACCTCAACTGACGCATGCTGCGATTGATACTTACGATGATCACCGTATGGCGATGTGTTTTTCGCTGGTGGCGCTTAGCGATACGCCCGTAACGATTAACGACCCTAAGTGCACATCAAAGACCTTCCCGGATTATTTCGACAAGTTTAAAGCATTAAGCTGTTAATTAGGTCTGAATTTACAAAAAAAGCCAGAGTTTAACTCTGGCTTTTTTCTTGGATTTTTATGTGTTTATTTATCTAGCGTGAATTCTTTTGAAAGGTGGTGCGCCAGGTATTTAAACATATTGAATACCGCCGTTGTTTTCGAGGTTGGCAGGCCTTTCTCGTCGAGGAAATACTCACCTTTAAATACCAAAACATCGTCTTTTTCTTCCACGCTTGTGGCACGCATTCCTTCGATGTAGTCGTCGTGTTCTTGGATGATTTGGTTAGCGATTAAAAGAAGTTCGAATTCTTCAATTCGTTTTTTGTCAGACATAACGTTCTCGTCGTTCAATGAAACTCAAGTGAGAGAATTATATACCCAAGTAACTTCAAGGTGCTAGGCTCAGTGGCAGTGCGCAGAATCCTCTATCTTGAAGTCACTTGTGTATACCCATAATTATCATGGGATGGCATGGTGAAATCTGTTATAAGGGGGCCCGTTATGAGCTAATCGTCATCGATGAAAGAATCGAACAAAGATTTATAAATTCATTCGTGGTCATTCTGCTCAGATAATCTTAGGCTAGGTTCTGGAGAGCGTATGAATTTATTTTGTGATGAGAGACTAAAATTATTGCATTCGACTGGCGGCGTTAAACTTTGCCTGCTTAGTATATGCTGCTCAAGACCTTTTGCAGAATCCCACCTCGTCTGAGTATAAAGACGATGAATTGTCAACCAATCGGATCTGAATTTCAAAAAAGCAGTTGATCTTCTTTTCATCTCGCACAATAGTAAAAAAAGAAGCAATGAAATAGAACATTATGCGGATGGCTTCCTTTGGAAGTTTTTGCCCGCATTATCACGAAGGACGTTAGAGTCAGTTATGGGTAAATCGCTCGTTATAGTGGAGTCACCAGCCAAGGCTAAGACGATAAATAAATACCTTGGTAAAGACTTTATTGTTAAGTCTAGTGTTGGTCACGTGCGTGATCTGCCAACGGCCGGTCAAAGCACTGGTGAGAAAAAAGCCGCTGCCATTTCTACCAAAGGAATGAGCCCGGAAGAGAAAGCGCGCGTCAAAAAAGAGAAAGACCGCAAATCCCTGATCAAAAAAATGGGGATTAATCCATACCATGACTGGGATGCGAATTACCAAATTCTTCCAGGCAAAGAAAAAGTCGTAAGCGAACTACAAAAATTAGCCAAAGACGCTGATTATGTTTACCTCGCAACCGATTTGGACCGCGAGGGGGAAGCAATCGCATGGCACCTTCGTGAGATCATCGGTGGCGATGAAGAGCGATACAAACGAGTCGTCTTTAACGAGATTACTAAGAACGCAATCCAGCAGGCTTTCCAGACTCCAGGAGAGTTGAACATGGATGGCGTTAACGCCCAGCAAGCACGTCGCTTCATGGACCGCGTAGTCGGTTTCATGGTCTCTCCATTGCTATGGAAGAAAGTCGCACGTGGTCTGTCTGCAGGACGTGTACAGTCGGTTGCGGTCAAGCTATTGGTTGAGCGTGAGCGTGAAATCAATGCTTTCATTCCAGAAGAGTTCTGGGATATCAATGCAAATACGCACACCACAGAAAAGACTGCATTCAAACTTCTTGTTGCACAAAAAGATGGCGTTGTGTTTAAGCCTGTTAACGAGATAGAGACCAAAGCAGCGCTTTCTGTTCTAGAAAAAGCGAGCTACGAAGTATGTAAGCGTGAAGACCGCCCAACGAAGAGTAAGCCGTCTGCACCATACATCACTTCAACACTTCAACAAGCGGCAAGTACTCGTCTTGGGTACGGCGTTAAGAAGACGATGATGCTGGCGCAGCGTTTGTATGAAGCGGGTTACATCACCTATATGCGTACCGACTCAACTAACTTGAGTGCGGAAGCGGTAGATGCCGTTCGTGGATTCATCGGCTCTGAGTTTGGTGACAAGTATCTTCCTGCTAAACCGCTTATATACGGCAGCAAAGAGGGTGCACAAGAAGCGCACGAAGCGATTCGTCCTTCCGATGTCGCTGTGAAAGCAGAAGATATACAAGGTGTTGATGCGGACGCCCACAAACTTTATGCGTTGATCTGGAATCAGTTCGTGGCGTGTCAGATGACGCCAGCAGAGTACGATTCAACAACGATCAGTGTAAAAGCAGCGGAATACACGCTAAAAGCGAAAGGTCGTATTCTAAAGTTTGATGGTTGGACTCGAGTTCAACGCCCAATGGGTAAAAACGAAGATACAATTCTTCCTGCTGTGCAACTCGGTGACAAGCTAGACCTAGATTCACTAGAGCCTAAGCAGCACTTTACTAAGCCACCAGCACGTTTCACAGAAGCGGCGTTGGTTAAAGAACTTGAGAAGCGCGGCATTGGCCGCCCATCAACTTATGCATCGATCATTTCTACGATCCAAGATCGTGGTTACGTAAAAGTAGAGCAGCGTCGCTTCTACGCTGAGAAAATGGGCGAAATCGTGACTGACCGCCTAGATGACAGTTTTAACGATCTTATGAACTACGACTTTACTGCTCGTATGGAGCAGAAACTTGACCAAATCGCAGAAGGCAAGGTGAAGTGGAAAGCCGTTCTGGATAACTTCTTCACAGACTTCACGGGTGATCTTGAGAAAGCAGAACAAGACGAGACGGAAGGTGGGATGAAGCTGAATCACATTGTGATGACAGACATTGAATGTCCGACATGTGGTCGCCCAATGGGTATTCGTACTGCGTCGACCGGTGTGTTCCTAGGTTGTTCAGGTTATGCATTACCACCGAAAGAGCGTTGTAAGACAACCATTAACCTTGGTGATGAAGAAGGCATTATCAACGTTCTAGAAGAAGACGTTGAAACGGCCGCACTGCGTGCTAAGAAGCGTTGTCCAATTTGTGAAACGGCGATGGATGCGTACCTCATTGATGATAAGCGTAAGATGCACGTTTGTGGTAACAACCCGAATTGTGAAGGCTACATTGTTGAGCATGGTGAGTTCAAAGTAAAAGGCTACGATGGTCCTGTTGTTGAATGTGACAAGTGTGGATCTGACATGGTGCTTAAGAATGGCCGTTTTGGTAAATACATGGATTGTACGAGTGAAACCTGTAAGAACACTCGTAAGATTTTGAAGAATGGTGAAGTTGCACCACCAAAAGAAGATCCAGTTCATTTCCCAGAACTGCCATGTGAAAACTCAGATGCATACTTTGTGCTTCGTGATGGTGCTTCGGGCTTATTCATGGCCGCAAGTAACTTCCCGAAATCTCGTGAAACACGAGCACCGTTAGTCTCTGAACTGGCGCGTTTTGAAGAGCGTCTGCCTGAGAAGTTTAAGTACCTAACGAAGGCGCCAGCTGCTGATCCAGATGGTCGACCTGCGGTGGTTCGCTTTAGTCGCAAGAGTAAAGAAAATTACGTTCGTACTGAAGATAACGGTAAGCCTAGTGGTTGGACGGCATTGTACATTGACGGTAATTGGGAAGTTACGGATAAGCGCAAAAAAGCAAAAGCGTAATTAAGATTACTCGAACAAAGGCAGCGAATTCGCTGCCTTTTTGTTTTTTGTGTTTTTTGTTAATGTTGTCAATTAGATTCTTTTCTAAACCTCCTTTCATGTTCATTGAATGGTCATCCTTTCAACGTATTCTGTCGTAAAACTGCGCTTGTGTGGTTATTAGGTTTGTAAATTGTTTACGGAATGTAGTTCGTTACAGGTGTTGTTGTGATCTACGTAGCGTCCTGAGTAAGTAAGCAATGTACGCGACACAGAATGGCGTATTTTAAATTGTAATTTTATTCCAGTTCGTTAATTTATGAGACAGATAATGCACCGGTATGCGGTTGTATCGCGTCAAAATAATGAATAACGACGGCGTGTGCGTACTAGGATGTGCAATAGCTTTATTTTGTTCGTGCTGCAAGAGTTCAAAGAAGCTCATCAGCGCGAATATGCTAGCGTGTTTGTTTGACTCCCCGAGTCTTGCTCATATCAAACAAACATTACTTCCAAGCTATAACTATATGGAGAACAACGAATGGCTGGTGTATTGGGAATGATTCTTGCTGGCGGTGAAGGCTCTCGTTTGAGACCTTTAACGGAGTCCCGTAGTAAACCGTCGGTCCCTTTTGGCGGAAGTTACCGATTGATCGATTTCGCACTGAATAACTTCGTGAATGCTGACTTGATGCGCATTTACGTATTGACTCAATTCAAATCTCAATCTTTGTTCCATCATATGAAGAAAGGTTGGAACATCAACGGCATTACCGATCGATTCATCGATCCAATTCCTGCTCAAATGCGTACGGGTAAGCGTTGGTATGAAGGTACGGCAGATGCTATTTATCAAAATCTACGTTTTATGGAGTTGGCGGAACCTGAGCAGGTATGTATCTTCGGTTCAGACCACATCTACAAAATGGACATCAAACAGATGTTGGCTTTCCATAAAGAAAAAGAAGCTTCTTTAACGGTTTCCGCATTGCGCATGCCACTTTCAGAAGCGTCCCAATTTGGTGTTATTGAAGTAGATAGTGAAGGGCGCATGATTGGCTTTGAAGAAAAGCCAGAAAATCCGAAGTCTATTCCTGGCGACCCTGAGCATGCACTCGTCTCTATGGGTAATTATATCTTTGAAGCACAGACGCTATTTGCAGAGTTGATTGAAGATGCCGACGATGAAGCGTCCTCGCACGATTTTGGCAAAGACATCATTCCTAAAATGTTCCCACGTGGTGATGTTTTCGTGTATGACTTCAGCACTAACCGCATTACTGGTGAAAAGGAAGAAGTTTACTGGCGTGATGTTGGTACGATTGATGCCTACTGGCAAGCTCATATGGATCTGCTTAAAAAAGACGCGCCATTCTCGCTATACAATCGCAAGTGGCCACTGCACACTTACTATCCACCATTGCCACCAGCCACGTTCACAGATTCTGATAATGGTCGTGTCCAGATTATCGATAGTTTAGTGTGCAACGGCAGCTACGTGCGCGGCTCTCGTATTGAGAAATCGGTGCTAGGTTTCCGTAGCAACATCGCTTCAGCTTGTGACATTAGCGAATCCATTTTGCTTGGTGACGTAAAAGTTGGTGAAGGTTGTGTGTTGCGTCGTGTGATTATTGATAAAAACGCTGACATCGCACCGGGTACTCAAATTGGAGTGAACCTACAAGAAGATAAAAAACACTTCCATGTATCAGATGATGGCATCGTTGTTATTCCTAAAGGAGCAAGTGTTGGCTACTAACAATTTGTCGGTACTGTTTGTAGCGTCTGAAGTCGAAGGGCTGATCAAAAGTGGTGGCTTGGCTGATGTAGCCAAGGCACTACCGGAAGCTTTGCTGAATCTTCAGCAAGATGTACGGATTACCATTCCTGCTTACCATGGTATTGAGCAATTATCAGAAGCGGAAACGCTTTTAGAAACCAAGTTAACAAGTTGGCCTCACACTGATTATCGAGTCCTTAAGCTCACGGTTGGGGATAATCCCGTTTACTTGATTGACTGCCAGCCGTATTTTAACCGCCCATCCATGTATGCGGAAAATAACCAAGCGTATACGGATAACGGTGAGCGGTTTGCTTTCTTTAGCGCTGCGTGTCTGGATATGTTGCCAAAACTTGGCTTTCAACCAGATATTGTACACGCGAATGATTGGCATACTGGACTCGTTCCGTTTTTGCTCAAACATCGATATGGATCGGACCCTTTTTTTGCACATACCCGTAGTGTTCTCTCAATTCATAACGCAGTATTTAAAGGCGTATTCAGCTATGACGACGTTCAATGTTTGCCGGAATTCCATAGCCGTAACGAGCCGGATGCCGCCGTAAGCACCACGCACATTACGATGCTAAAAGCGGGGGTAATGAGCGCAGATAAAATCAATGCAGTCAGTCCAACCTACGCTGAGGAATTGAAAACGGAACTTGGTAGCCATGGTATGGCATGGGAGTTCCAGCAACGTTCTGAGGACTTGGTTGGTATTCTCAATGGTTGTGATTATAGCGCTTGGAATCCAGAAACTGATCCTAATTTGCCACTACACTACAAATCCAATCGTCAGAGTATGGTTCGAGGTAAGAACGCTTGTAAAAAGGCACTGCAAGAGAAGCTAGGGCTTGAAACGTCGGATTGCGCTATGTTTGGTATGGTCTGTCGTTTGACGCAACAGAAAGGGGTACATTATCTTCTTCCTGCATTAGCTGACTTTCTCAAACACGATGTCCAATTGGTTGTGGTGGGAACAGGTGATCCTATATTTGCAGCACAATTACGTGACGTCGCGGCACTATTTGCCAACAAATTTGTGTTTGTCGAAGCCTACGATAATGAGTTAGCGCATTTGGTTGAAGCAGGTTCTGATTTCTTCTTGATGCCATCGGAGTTTGAACCTTGTGGCTTAAACCAAATCTACAGCATGGCTTACGGTACACTGCCAATTGTTCGTGGTGTCGGTGGTCTAAAAGATAGTGTTAACGATTACGATGCGGATCCATTAGACGCAACTGGTTTTGTGTTTGATGGGCCGACACCACAAGCATTATTGCTCACGATGTTAAGAGCTTTATTGCTCTATGCACAAAACATCAAAGAAGTGAGACGTGTTCAGCTCTATGCAATGCAAAAAGATTTTTGTTGGCGCAAAGCGGCAGAAGAATATCTGCAATTGTATCGCGCTGCGTTAAATTAATGCAAAATCTTAAATAACTGTAATCTAAGGCACCGATTATGGTGCCTTAATTTTCTCGTTAGTGATGGAATGTGGTAGGATTTACTCCTTTGTTTACTACGACTGTTGATCACTGACGCATGACTCAGCCAATCTTGTTCCACAAAACCTATCTGCACCCTACTAGCAACGAGTGGGTCGTTTTCGTACATGGTGCTGGTGGCAGTTCTTCAATATGGTTTAAACAAATCAAAGCGTATAAACAGCACTTTAATTTGCTGTTGATTGACCTTCGAGGACATGGAAAGTCAAACCAATTACTTAAAGAGCTGATCACAAGCCGTTATACCTTTACTGCCGTGACGCAAGATATTTTGAAAGTGTTGGATCATTTAAAAATCCAATCGGCACATTTTGTCGGCATGTCACTTGGGACCATCATTGTACGGAATTTAGCAGAGCTTGCTTCTGAGCGTGTGTGTTCGATGGTGTTAGGTGGGGCCGTGACGCGATTAAACACACGTTCACAAATTTTGGTGACGTTAGGTAATCTTGGTAAACATATTTTGCCCTACATGTGGTTGTACAAGTTGTTTGCTTATGTCGTGATGCCACAAAAGAACCAGCGTGAATCTCGCCACCTATTTATTCGTGAAGCGAAGAAGTTGTGTCAAAAAGAGTTTAAACGTTGGTTCATTTTAGCCACCGATGTGAACCCACTAATGAGATATTTCAAAGATAAAGAACTGCCGATTCCGACGCTTTATTTGATGGGAGATCGGGATTATATGTTTATCAAGCCCGTAAAAGAGATGGTAGCAGCCCACAAGCTGAGTTCGTTGCGGGAGATCCCAAACTGTGGTCATGTATGCAACGTAGAACGACCTGACGATTTTAACCAACACTCAATAGAGTTTATTAAGCAGCAGCGCCTAACGGCTTAATCTCAGCTGAAGGGACAAAAGAGTAGGGGAACCGTTATGGTTCCCCTATTTGATATCCGCAGTGCCAGCAAGCTCCAAACTGCCCTTCATTTTGCTCTAAGCACTGCGGGCACTGCCAATCTAGATAAGTTGGTTCTGCTTGTTTGCGATACTCTTCAAGTATCACTGAGGCTTTCAGCTTTTGCTCTGGATGTAAAAGCCAAATATACGGGTCAGTATCATCACCAAATGGCAGCTCACCTTTTAAACCAAACAGGTTTTCACCTCGCACTTCACAAACAATGTGTTCCGTTTTGAGTAGTTCACAGACGATGTGGGCTTCAGTGGGGTTTTGAGCGATATATATCTTCATTAAACGTTTCCATTCGGTTGCCCCTGAACTGGCCGGATTTTATTCATGACCCATTTTGCGATGATAGGGAATAACCCAAGCAATGCAAATGACGCCAATACTGCTGGAGACATAATGCCGGACAGACTATCTATGGTTGCGAGTTGAGTACCTGCATTGAGATAGACGGCCGTTCCTGGCAGCATACCAACTTGACTGGTTAAGTAGAATCGAACCACCGTCATTGGCGTTAAGCCCATCAGTAGATTGATTAAGAAAAAGGGGAACACGGGAATGAGGCGCAGTGAAAATAGGTAAAATGCCCCGTCTTTTTCAACACCATGGTTAATAGCACTTAGCTTATTGCCAAACTTACTTTGCACCCACTCACGCAATAGATAGCGGCTACTTAAGAAGGCGATGGTAGCACCTATGGTGCTGGCAAAAGAAACCAGTAATAAGCTAGCCCAGAAACCGAATAGAGCAGCACCAAGCAGAGTAACAACAGCGGCGCCAGGGATCGAGAACGCCGTAATTGCGATGTAGGCAAAGAAATACGTCGCTGCAGCGAAAGCGAAGTTCTGGTTAATAAACGTATTCAAAGCCTCTTGCTGTGCTTTTGCGTTTTCTAACGTTAAATATTGGCTGAAGCTCACCCCTAGAAAGATGACCGTCGCAAGTAGGAACAGACCTAAAATCAGTTTTTTATTCATTGTCGTTACTCCATTTCGCAGCTTAGATAATAAGACAGAATGGAAGAAGAAAAAATTTCAAAAAAAAACCGCAGTATCAAAACTGCGGTTTTTACTCAATGTCATGCTGAATCGCGCGTTATGAAAGCGCGAACATCAACTCTTCTCTACGAGACTGAGGCACAACGCTCCAATGCGTACCGTTGATTGCCCCTTCTAACGCCCACAGCAACTCAATACTTACCGTAGAGGTATGCGTATCTTGAATTGCTTTGTAAGCATTTAAGGCACCTTCATCTTCTAGCTCTTCGACGGAATCGATGCCTGCTTTCTTTAGCATGCGTTCAGTCGCTAAGCGTAGATTAGGAAGATCTTTCAAACGGTTTGGCTTAGTGCTCGCTTGTTGCTTTTTTTCTTGCTTAGCCGTCTCTAGAGATAGCTTAGCAACATCAATCAAGCGGTCAGTCGATTCCCACAAATCATCAGAAATAGCATAGTATTTCGTCACTACGGGGAATCCACGTTTCTTGTAGACGTACGGTTTTAATCCTTGAGTCTCGAAGTCAGATGAAGTTTTTTGGTCTCCTCGAATATGAAGTTGATTGTTCACAACGAGTGCAAACATCGTTTCATCAGCGAAAAGCCCGAAGCCACCAAACATTGAGCGCGACTTGATCGTACCAAGTGCCTCAAACAGCTTCATTGAGTCTTTGAGTATCGGTTTATCCATGGTGTGTTATCTCGGTGTAATTAATATTACGCCACCAAAAATCAGGTCCGAGAGATTAGCAAATGCATGCAGACACAATGTCATTAAAGGGTAAACTCACTTAATGCATATTTGCCATCGGTAACCCCGCTACCTTTCACTATATTTAGTGGTTAAGGCCGGAGGCTTTGCGTCCCATCCTTTCGAATGGTTTGCCCTGTGCGTGACAAGAGGAGAATACTTCGTATATTGCATTAACATCACGTTCCAAACACTAAAGTGTGATCTCTATTCAACTAATGGTGCCATCTTAATGTGTCTAATTTCATATTTTGAAATGTCTACTTGCCATACAAAAGCTTGATGTAGGAAATGGGCAACAAGTTAGTTAAAACAGCAATTTATCTTAGCTTTTGATTATATAAGTAATGTGAAATGCTTAAAAAATTTCATTTTACGAAATAAAAAAAGCACTCCGAAGAGCGCTTTATAAACTTGAGGGGGAGTTAGTTCAATTTCTTAACGGTGTTACGAACCACAATCTCAGGCTGCATTTCAAAAATGCGTTTTTCGTGTTCTTTGTCTTTGATTCGCTCTAGTAAAATCTCGAACGCATTCTTACCAACACGTCTTTTTGGTTGGTGAATAGTCGTTAGAGGAGGCGAGAAGAACTCCGCAAGCTCAATATTGTCATAGCCAATCACTGAGATATCATCAGGGATTTTTATGCCATTTTGTTGTAGACGGCTCATTAAGCCTAATGCCATGGTATCGTTAAAACAGAATACCGCAGTAGGGCGTTTATCCATTGCCGTAATGTTGTCTGCAGCAAGTACTGCCGTATCACACTCGAAGTTACCTTCGAGAATTAACTCTTCGTTTACTGGTAGCTTTGCTTCAGCCATTGCACGTCGAAAACCAGAAATACGCTCTTTACATGCTGCTTTATCAAAGTGACCGCTTAGGCATGCAATATCGGTGTGACCATTGTCAATCAGGAACTTCGTTGCTAGGTAACCACCTTCTTCAGAGTTGTCGATGATCTTATCCGCCTTTGAGCTTTCTGGGCCCCAGTCCATGACAACTTTTGGTATATCAGCATGGCGATCCAGCATTTCTTGTAGCTCTTCGGTTAAATCCGAGCACATCACTAAAATGCCATCAACACGCTTTTCTGCCAGCATTCGAATATAGTCACGTTGCTTCTCATAGATACCACCAGTATTACATAGGATCAGTGTGTATCCTTGGCGGTAACAGTAGCTTTCAACACCGTCAATAACTTCAGAGAAGAATAGGTTTGTTGATTGTGTTACCAACATGCCGATAGTACGGGTTGAGTTACACTTTAAGCTGCGGGCAACAGCACTTGGCGCGTAATTTAGTTCATCAACTGCTTTCATTACTTTTTCTTGGGTTGTTTCTGCAACAAAGCGCGTTTTATTAATTACGTGCGAAACTGTTGTGGTAGAAACGCCGGCTAAGCGAGCAACGTCTTTTATAGTGGCCATAAATGATGTCCTGTATCGAGCTACTTAATACCGTAGTGAATACAACCTTACGCTTAGTATCTGCGCAAACCGAGTGTTATGAGGAAAGTAGTACTCAATAGTTCAGGCAGTGGTTGTTCCGAAATCGGTATAATAAAGGTTTGTAGCAACATTCGTTGCTGAGAGTATTATTCCTTTTAGTTACAATAAGGAATGGATCAGCAATGATGTTAATAAAACACAAAAACCGCTATATTTCAGCGGTTTACATATAAATCATATTTAATCGTTTGCGTTCACATTTTAGACTGATGCGAGCACGCTGGCAATGTTTTCAGCTGTGGTTTTGTGTATTTCAAGTCACATTTTAACTGCGAAATGAAAAGGCTTTTCTACGCCAGACTAAAACTGAACGAACAAATAAGGAGCTCTGAACTCCCCAAAATAGACGGCAATTATTCACCAAGAAGGTAATTGCTGTCCAGTTTACAAAATGCAATTAATAGTTGTGCAACGCTAACATAGAAGCCAAATTCATCGAATTGTTTACACTTGGCAGCAAATGGCGGTAACCAAGTTAACAGCTGTTGCTGAATGAAATCGTTCTGTTTGGTGAATGCTTCTTCCATATGCTTTTCTTGCTCGAGTTCGTTAGAGCGGATGATCATGTTACCCAAAAAGTCTAACTCAACGGCTAAATGGTCTGCGGGCTCTTTGAGATTTACGTCCACTTGAACACCAAAATCGGCCATCAGTTTTTCCATTTCTTCTGCTGGCTTGTCGTTTAACAGTCCAGATTTACCAATATACATCGATGCGTATGGAAGGGCGCCATGTTTTTCTGTTTTAAGGAAAAGTTCACAAAAGTCTGCGGCAAGTTCTAATTGGGCATCTTCACGATCTTGTAAGCGGTTTAAAGCGTCCACAAGCGAGTCTACGGCTGGTTTAAGGGATTTATTTTCACCTAAACCAGCTAAAAAGCTTCGAATTTCAACACTATGATAAGTCTCTAGTTCTTTTTCGGTCAGTTCTTTGGCGAACAGGCTAGAAAACCACCAGTAAATTTCGGCACGTTTTTCATTAAAAGCTTTCACTTCTTGCATTTTTTGCTCCTGAATGATGCTCTTAAAACGGCATCTTGAAGTCACTTGAGAATATTTCCTTAAGTGTAAACAATTAAAATGAATAGCAGTAACTATAATTATGATGCCTTGTGGAAGAATATGCTCTTTTGTTAATGGCTACAAATAAGCTTGCTTTGAATCAATAAAATCGCAAAATCTTGCTTTTTTATGTATCTATGACTAGAAATGTTACTAGTTATGAATAGAATACGTCTTGGAATATAAAGAAGACAGAAAGTGGTGTAAATGAGCTATCACGTATTGGTCGTAGAAGATGATGTTGTAACTCGCAGTAAGCTTGCGGGCTATTTCCAAAATGAAGGTTACAAAGTCAGTGAAGCAGAAAGTGGCGCAGAAATGCGCGAGGTGCTTCAAGATGGTGACGTTGATCTTATCATGTTGGATATTAACTTGCCCGGTGAAGATGGTCTTATGCTTACGCGTGAATTACGCAGCCAGTCAGACATCGGCATCATATTAGTGACAGGACGCACGGATAGCATTGACAAAATCGTTGGCCTAGAAATGGGCGCAGACGATTATGTGACAAAGCCTTTTGAACTAAGGGAATTATTGGTTCGAGTTAAGAACTTATTGTGGCGCATCTCTGCTGCTCGCAATGGCTCTCAAAAAGCAGAAAAAGAAAGCAATGAAGAACACATTGTACGTTTTGGCGAGTGGACATTTGACATCCAGCGTCGTGCGCTAAGTCGCAACGGTGAGCCAGTGAAACTGACCAAAGCTGAATATGAGCTTTTGGTTGCCTTGTCTTCATATCCAAATCAGGTATTAAGCCGAGAACGTATTTTGAATATGATCAGCCACCGAGTGGATGCGCCAAATGATCGTACTATCGATGTATTAATTCGACGTATGCGCGCTAAGATGGAGTTTGATCCGAAGAACCCACAAATTTTTGTGACCGTCCATGGTGAAGGCTACATGTTTGCAGGTGACTAAGCTAAGTCGTAAAGAAAAAGGAGAGCATGGGCTCTCCTTTTTTCTATCTTGTGATTCTTACTTACTCGATTTATTGGCTTGCAACCATTGGGGTTTGCCCAACTGTGTCACGCAGTTTTTGCCATAAACCACCAAGGTATTCATGCCAATAAATTTCAGTTTGTTCCAAGTATTGTGCTTTTGGTGAGTATTTATGCCAAGGTTGATGAATTTCATCGATAGCAAGATAGTTCGTAGCGGCTGGGGTTGGCTTGATTCCTGCCGCATTGAACTCATACAGAGCCCGTTTCATGTGGCTAGCAGAGGTCACTAAAACCACTTCTTTCTGTTTCACAAACGCAGCCGCTTGTCGCGCTTCTTCCCAGGTGTCTTTTGCGTCCTCTAATAAAATGATATCAGGTTTAGCCACACCGAGTGCCAGAGCAACGTTGGCCATCATACGGGCGTGACTTATCTCAGACCCGCCAGCGTAACCAGACAGAATCAGCTTTGCTCCTGGGTACATACGCAAAATACGGATACCTTCAGTTAAACGCATCAGCGCGGTACGACTTAATTGAGAAGTGGGTGGGATCTCATCATCGACGACATGGTTATTACCTAATACCATAACGTAGTCTACGGTTTCAGATGACGGTAAAAACGCTTTATACTCTCGCTCTAATGGCATCAAGAGTTTCGTTGATAGTGGTTGGAAGGCCGCTAGGAAAATACCGACAAAAGAGAGGAGAACAACAAAACATCCTGTTTTGCGTTTGGTGGTAAAACTGATAAGCGCAAGACCTAATAACCCTATCAGTAGCAGTGCGGGCAAGGGCATGACCAGAGCGGTCACTACTTTTTTCAGCTCAAACATACATAAATAGTCCGAAAAAACATCAATTGATAATAAAAATGAGGTTGACCCTCTTTATTCCTGCTTTCCTTGTGCCAGAATAGCGGCACAATCCGTTATGATAACTCAGCAGAAGTGACAGAAGACCGCAATTTCGACGATATCGCCCACAAATTTGCAAAAAATATTTACGGCTCCGATAAAGGGGAGATCCGGCAAATCATTGTATGGGAAGATTTTCTACAGATTCTAAGTGAATTAGGCGCTGACCAGCAAGCTCTTGATGTACTTGATGCAGGCGGTGGGTTGGCACAAATGTCGCAAAAGCTTGCTAAGCTCGGACATCACGTTGCTTTATGTGATCTATCTTCGGAAATGCTGCAACTAGCGAAACAGGATATTGAAAAAAATGGTTTGCTTGAGCAGTATCGCCTGATTCATTCACCTGTCCAGTCCATTGGCGAGCATATGGAAGCGCAGGTGGATCTTGTTATGTTCCATGCAGTGATGGAGTGGTTGGTTGATCCTAAAGCCGCTCTCGAAACAGTATTGGAACAAGTAAAACCGGGAGGCATTGCTTCGGTAATGTTCTATAACCACCACGGCTTAGTCTATAAAAATGTGGTATGCGGTAATATTCCACATGTATTAGACGGCATGCCCCATCGGAAGAGATTTAAATTACAGCCACAGAAAGGTCTAAAGCCTGAGGATGTCTATCAATGGATAGAAGACTCTGGTTTTAGCATTTGTGGAAAGTCTGGTATTCGTTCATTCAGTGATTACATAGGCAATATGCAATACATGGGCGATTACGAGTTTGAAGATGTGTTGGCGCTAGAAAAACAACTTTGTCGACAAGAGCCATACCTCTCATTAGGCCGCTATATTCACGTGTGGGCTAAGAAGAACGATAAACAGGAATAACAATGAGTGAGATGACTCTCAATGCTGCAGAGCAACCAATCGATGAGTTGGTTGGCTGGGTAAAGCAGCACGATTTCTCGTTGAACCTGACCACTGAGCGATTGGCGTTTTTGATTGCCATCGCCGTATTGAGTAATGAAAGGTTCGATGAAGAATTGGGTGAAGGTGAATTGCACGACGCATTTGCCATCGTCACTCGACTTTTTGATGAAACCGGTGAAGCCTCGGCTTTCCGTGCAAATAATGCCATCAACGAGATGGTTAAGCAGCGCCTTATTAGCCGTTTCGTCAGTGAACTCACTGACGGAGCCAGTATTTACCGCTTGTCGCCATTAGCGATAGGCATCACTGACTACTATGTGCGTCATCGTGAGTTCTCGAAACTGCGTCTTTCCATTCAGCTGTCGATGGTAGCGGATGAAATGGCGAAAGCGATTGAAGCAGCACAGAAAGGCGGTACGCCAGGCCATTGGCAAAAAAATGTCTACGGCGTATTGAAATACTCTGTAGGCGAAATTTTCGATCAAATTGATCTTAACCAACGTGTGATGGATGAACAGCAGCAATCTGTGAAGCTACAGATAGCGGATCTGCTGAACAAAGACTGGCGTGAAGCAATCAACAACTGTGAAGCACTACTGTCTGAAACTTCCAGCACGCTGCGTGAACTTCAAGATACGCTGCAAGCCGCCAGTGATGAACTGCAAACTCAGATCCTCGACATCCAAGAAATTGTCTATGGTGATCCTGAGCTGGAGTTTATTGAAGAGGCCCTATTTAGCCTACAAATGAAGCTAGATCGAATCACCAGCTGGGGCCAACAGGCGATCGACCTTTGGATTGGTTACGACCGACACGTACACAAGTTCATCCGTACCGCGATTGATATGGATAAGAACCGTGCGTTCAGTTCGCGTCTGCGTCAATCAATAAAAGATTACTTTGATATGCCTTGGTATCTGACTTTTGCAGATGCAGAAAGGCTTTCCGATCTTCGTGATGAAGCTCTGGTGCTACGTGATGACGAGGTAACAGGCCAAGTTCCGATGGAAGTGGAATACGAAGAGTTTCAACAAGTCAATGATGAGTTGTCAGAGCGTATTGGTAACATGCTGAAAGCGCATAAAGACCAAGGCGCACCAATCGATTTGAGTGTGGTTTTGCGAGACTACCTCGCGCAACACCCAAGAACTCATCACTTTGATTTAGCCCGAATTGTTGTCGATCAGGCGGTTCGTCTGGGTTACTCGGAATCGGACTATCAAGCCGTTCAACCAGACTGGAAAGCAATCAACGAATTTGGGGCAAAGGTACAAGCGAATGTCATCGACCGATACTAATGAATACATGTCAGAGAATCTGGCAAAAGCAATTTCTAACCCTCTGTTCCCAGCGCTAGATAGCATGCTACGAGCAGGGCGTCATATCTCAAGTGAAGATCTAGACAATCACGCGTTGTTGTCGGATTTCGAACTTGAGCTTTCTTCTTTCTACCAGCGCTACAACACTGAGTTGGTAAAAGCGCCAGAAGGTTTCTTTTACCTTCGCCCTCGTTCAACGTCTCTGATTGGCCGTAGTGTCCTTTCTGAGCTGGATATGCTGGTGGGTAAGGTACTGTGTTTCCTTTACCTAAGCCCAGAGCGCCTAGCACATGAAGGTATCTTCACCAACCAAGAGCTGTACGACGAGCTGCTTGCACTGGCAGATGAGAACAAGCTGATGAAGTTGGTGACCAATCGTGCAACCGGTTCAGACCTTGATAAAGAAAAGCTGTTTGAAAAAGTACGCACGTCACTTCGTCGTCTGCGTCGTCTAGGCATGATCATAAACATCGGTGAAACCGGTAAGTTCAGCATCAGTGAAGCGGTGTTCCGTTTTGGTGCCGATGTACGTGTAGGCGATGATATGCGTGAAGCGCAGCTGCGTCTGATCCGTGACGGTGAAGCCGTGGTGCACACCAAAGAACCAAGTCAAGGCAGCCTACTGTCTGAAGAAGGCCAAGACGACCATGCCCAAGAAGAAACAGCAGAAGAGGGTGAAGCATGAGCATGATTGAACGCGGTAAATATCAATCGCTGACCATGGTCAACTGGAACGGCTTCTTTGCCCGTACGTTTGACATCGATGGTCTGGTAACCACCCTATCAGGTGGTAACGGTGCAGGTAAATCAACCACAATGGCGGCGTTCATCACCGCATTGATTCCTGACCAAACGCTACTGCACTTCCGTAATACCACAGAAGCAGGCAGCAGCCAATCGTCTCGCGACAAAGGCCTATACGGTAAGTTACAACCGGGCGCGTGTTACGCGGCGCTAGACGTAGTGAACTCACGCAACCAACGCCTATTGTTTGCAGTAAAACTGCAGCAAGTTGCGGGTCGTGACAAGAAAGTAGACATTAAACCGTTTGTTATCCAAGGTCTCCCAAGCCATGTAAAACCAACGGATATCTTGGTTGAAAGCGTATCTGCGACGCAAGCTCGTGTACGTCAAATCAACGAAGTAAAAGAGTCGATCGCGGAATTTGAAGGTGTTCAATTCAAAGCCTTCTCTTCTATTGTGGATTACCACTCGCAGATGTTCGAATTCGGTGTGATTCCGAAGAAACTGCGTAACTCTGGTGACCGATCTAAATTTTACCGCCTGATCGAAGCATCGCTTTACGGTGGTATTTCAAGTGCGATTACGCGTTCGCTACGTGACTACCTTCTGCCACAAAACGGCGGCGTGAAGAAAGCATTTCAAGATATGGAATCGGCACTGCGTGAAAACCGCATGACGCTAGAAGCGATCAAAACCACGCAAACAGACCGTGACTTGTTCAAACACTTGATCACAGAGTCGACCAACTACGTGGCAGCGGACTACATGCGCCATGCGAACGATCGTCGTAACAAGCTGGATAAAACGTTGTCATTGCGTTCAGAGCTGTTCGGTTCTCGTGAAACCTTAGTTGAGCAAAACAACCTGCTTAATCGCGTTCAAGAAGAGCTCGAACTGCTGATTGAGTCAGAATCTGCGTTAGAGCAAGACTACCAAGCGGCTTCGGATCACCTGCAGTTGGTGCAAAACGCACTGCGTCAGCAAGAGAAGATCGAACGCTACCAAGAAGATCTTGAAGAGCTGAGTGAGCGTCTTGAAGAGCAGATGATGGTGGTAGAAGAAGCGCAAGAACGCGTGATGATGGTCGAAGAGCAAGCAACCGTTGCGGAAGAAGAGGTGGATAGCCTTAAGACGCAACTGGCGGACTACCAACAAGCGCTCGACGTTCAGCAAACTCGCGCACTTCAATACCAACAAGCGGTCCAAGCGCTGGAAAAAGCGAAGCAACTACTTGGCGATGACAGCTTAACGGCAGAATCAGCGCAAGCACTTGTGTCTGAACTTAAGAGCAAAGAATCAGAAAGCACTAACGCGTTGCTATCGGTTAAGCACAAACTGGACATGTCTTCTGCAGCGGCAGAGCAGTTTGAAACAGCGCTTAAACTGGTACAAAGCATCGTTGGTCAAGTTGAGCGCAAAGACGCGTCTGAACATGCGAAAACTGCGATTGCGAAAACGCGTGAATCTCAGCAAGTTGCGCAAAACGAACAACAATGGCGTGCACAGCACCGTGACCTTGAGCGTAGCCTTAACCAGCAACGTCAAGCGCGCGAGCTAGTCAACGAATACCAAAAGCAGTTTCATATTGAACTGACTGACGAAATCACGTTTGAACAAGAACGTGAGCGTCACGCGATGCAAATCGACTCGCTAGAAATGGCGCAGGAAGACGTGCGTGAGCAACGTAGCGAACAGCGTCGTCTAGAGCAAGATGCCGCTGCGGAAATCAACAAGCTAGAAGCGATTGCACCAACGTGGATTGCGGCAAACGATGCGCTAGAAAAACTGCGTGAGCAAAGTGGCGCTGAGCTAGAAGATAGCCAATCGGTCATGAGCCAAATGCAAGTGGTGCTTGAGCAAGAGAAAACCCTTTCTCTGGCGAAAGACAAACTGGCAGAGCGTCGCAGTCAGCTTGAAGGTGAAATCGAGCGTCTTGCTTCTCCAGGTGGTTCAAACGACCCTCGCCTGAAGGGCTTGGCAGATACACTGGGCGGCGTGTTGCTGTCTGAGATCTACGATGACATCACAATTGATGACGCGCCTTACTTCAGTGCGATGTACGGTCCGGCTCGTCACGCTATCGTCGTTTCTGATCTCTCTGGTATCGAAGAGAAACTGGTAGAGCTAGACGATTGTCCAGAAGACTTGTACATCATTGAAGGTGACATCGATGCCTTTGATGACAGCTCATTCGACGCAGAAGAGCTAGAAGGCGCGGTTTGTGTTCGCATGAACGATCGCCAAATGCGTTACTCTCGCTTGCCAGAAATCCCATTGTTTGGTCGTGCAGCACGAGAGCAGCGTTTAGAGCTACTGCGTAACGAACGTGAAGAAGTGGTAGAGAAGCACGCGAAAGCGGCGTTCGATTCACAAAAAATGCAGCGCCTATACCAAGCGTTCAACCAGTTTGTGGCAAGCCATATTCAAGTGGCGTTCGAAGGAGATCCAGAGCAAGCACTGGCAACGATTCGCGACAAGCGCAACCAAATCGCTCGCGTACTGGCTGATCTGGATGCAAAAGAGCAGCAGCAACGTTCTCAACTTCAAACTACTAAGCAGGCGTTGTCTTCCCTAGATAAGCTAGCACCAAACATGGCGTTGATTGAAGATGAGTCGTTGCAAGCACGCTTTGACGAGTTGGAAGAGAAAATTGCTCAACTTTCAGAAGCAAAAGCTTTCCTAAATAACCACGCGAAAGCGGTGGCGGAACTGGAAAAAGTCGCGGTTGCCCTCGATACGGACCCAGAGCAATTTGATGCACTAGAAGCGGAATACAAAGCGGCAGACGAACAGCTGCAAGATCTTAAGAAGCAAATCTTTGCGCTGGCGGATCTGGTTGAACGTCGTCACTACTTCGCTTACTCAGATTCAGTCGACTTGCTGAACAAGAGCAGCGAACTGAGCGAGCAGCTAAAAGTGAAACTGGCTCAAGCGGAGCAGATGCGCGCACACGCTCGTGAAGAGTTGAAACAGTCGCAAGGTCAAATGAACCAATACAACCAAGTATTGGCGTCTCTGAAGAGTTCGCACCAAGCGAAACTGGAAACGGTTCAAGAGTTCAAACAAGAGCTGCAAGAGTTTGGCGTTAACGCCGATGAAGGTGCAGAAGAGCGTGCAATGCGTCGTCGTGACGAACTGCATGAGCGCCTACATACGTCTCGCAGCCGTAAGAGTGAACACGAACGCACGATCACAGCGACCGAGCTTGAGATGAAAGGCTTAGCGAAGCGTCTGAAGAAAGTTCAAAAAGAGTACGTTGAAATTCGTACCTTTGTCGTTGCGGCGAAAGCAGGCTGGTGTTCGGTACTTCGTCTTGCGCGTGAGAACGATGTTGAGCGCCGCCTACACAAGCGTGAACTGGCTTACATGTCAGCGAGCGAACTTCGTTCCATGTCGGATAAATCACTGGGTGCACTGCGTTTAGCGGTTGCGAACAATGATGATTTGCGTGACGCGCTGCGTCTATCAGAAGACAATGCTCGCCCAGAGCGTAAAGTTCTGTTCTACATTGCGGTTTACCAACACCTTCGTGAGCGTATTCGTCAGGACATCATCCGCACAGATGACCCAGTTGAAGCGATCGAAGAGATGGAAGTTGAGCTAGCGCGTCTAACGGAAGAACTCACACAACGTGAAAACCGTCTAGCGATCAGTTCTGAGTCAGTAGCAAGTATCATCAAGAAGACGATTCAGCGTGAGCAAAACCGTATTCGTATGCTAAACCAAGGCTTGTCAAATATCTCGTTTGGTCAGGTTAAGGGGGTACGTCTAAACGTGAAAATCCGCGAAACCCACGAAGTGCTACTTAACGGTCTAGCGACGCAACAAGAGCAGCATAAAGATCTGTTTGAGTCGACTCGCTTTACCTTCTCTGAAGCAATGGCGAAAATGTTCCAACGCGTGAATCCACATATCGATATGGGGCAACGTTCTCCTCAGGTTCTAGGTGAAGAGCTACTGGATTACCGTAACTACCTTGAGCTAAGTGTGGAAGTTAACCGTGGTTCTGAAGGCTGGTTACAGGCAGAATCTGGTGCTCTATCAACGGGTGAGGCGATCGGTACAGGTCAGTCAATCCTATTGATGGTCGTTCAGAGCTGGGAAGAAGAATCACGCCGTCTACGCAGCAAAGACATTGTGCCATGCCGTCTGTTGTTCCTTGATGAGGCAGCGCGTTTGGATGCGAAGTCTATCTCGACGCTGTTCGAACTTTGTGACCGTCTGGATATGCAGCTTCTTATCGCGGCACCGGAAAACATCAGCCCTGAGAAAGGGACGACCTACAAACTGGTACGTAAGGTGTTTAAAGACCACGAGCACGTGCACGTGGTTGGTCTGCGTGGTTTTGGCCAAACGGAAAAACCGAAGAGTGAAGTTCAACAAATGATTGAAGAGTTAGAAGTTTAGTCATGTTGACTTGAGTTAATGCGTTCGCTACCACGGACGTTTAATCGCGAATAAAATAAGCCGAGACTGTAGGACAACAGTCTCGGCTTTTTCGTTTGCACTTAACCGTAAAATGTAAGTGCTACTCTGCTGAAAGGCCGTTTTCTATTTCGATCATTTCAGTAAGCTTATCAAGTGCTTGAACTGAGATTTCTGACAAACGCTGTAAGTGTTGGTCAACGCTCTCTCGCTCTACAAGCGGAGTTTCATTGTTATTAGTTTGTTTTGTTAGCATCGCCCAACCTCGCGAGTGAGTAAGGGAGAATGGCATGAAATCAAACCACTGGGGAAAAAGAAACGCTCGATGTTTAATTTGTCAGCGAGATCATCGATTGCCGTGATAGAAGCAATGTGTTACTTAAGAACCGAGCAGTAGTGTTCAAATATGAAAAGTAAGCTAGCAACCATCGTAATAGCTGCTAGCTAAGAGATTAAAACTGAGATTTGACGCCGAATTGCTTTGCCGCGTATGCAACACGTTCTTTCGGCTTAGGGTACTCAGCAGGTGTGCCAAGTGCCTCGATGTGTCTTAGACGAGGGAGTAGACCTGCACCATTTGCAATCTGAATCGCCAAGCCAGGTCGTGCATTTAACTCCAGAACCATTGGACCTTCTTCTTTGTCCAATACCATGTCAGTGCCCATGTAACCTAGGCCAGTCATTTCCCAAGCACTTGAGGCAAGCTCTAACAAACGTTCCCAATGAGGGACTTGTAGTGTTGATAAGTCTTTCCCCGTATCTGGGTGGTGCGTGACGGGCAGATCGAATTGAACAGCTCGTATCGCTTTTCCTGTCGCGATATCAATGCCCACGCCAACTGCACCTTGGTGCAGGTTCGCTTTACCATCAGATGCCGAAGTGGAACAGCGCATCATTGCCATTACTGGGTAGCCCTTAAATACGATAATACGTACATCTGGCACACCTTCGTAACTGAAACCATCGAAGCAGTCGTCGAACTTAATTAAGTTTTCAACCACAGCGACATCATTCTTACCACCAAGAGAAAAGAGTCCCGCAAGTGCATTGCTGATGTGTCGCTCAACTTCTTCTTTATTACACGTTGCTCCAGATGGTTTGGTATAAACCCCATCTTTGTGTGAAGTAATCACTAAAATACCTTTACCGCCACTCCCTTGTGCTGGCTTGATTACGAAACCCGGCCAGTTCTCTACCATTTTGTGAATGGTCTTCACTTCAGCTTGACTGTTGATCACACCAATGAGGGCAGGGACTGTCGCCCCAGCGGCCTCTGCGATGATTTTGGTTTTTAGTTTGTCGTCCACCAGAGGGTATTTGGAACGATCATTGTAGCGTCCAATATAGCTATGGTTTCGCTTGTTCATTCCCATTATGCCTTTATGGCGAAGTTTCATTGGCGAAGTAAAACGTTCAAACATCGTTTAGTCCTCCGCTAATGGTTTGAAACGACGTAGCTCAGTTAGACGGTAACCTGTGTATGTTCCGAGTAGCAGAATACCCGCTAATACGATCAACTGAAGGCCAATAAAGTTAAATGTTAGGTGCTGGATGTATGGGTTTGTCATTGCTAAGTAAACCAGTACCGCCGTTAATAGTGAACCTCCACCTTGCATGGCGACTTCTTTGGCGCCTTCCTCTTCCCATAGAATCGACATACGTTCGATAGTCCATGACAAGATAATCATAGGGAAGAAGGTAATGGTTAGACCTTCTGTTAGGCCAATCTTAAATGCCACGACGGTAAACACCGAGATAATCATAATTACGGTGATGATGACTGCGGATATCCGTGCAACCAGAAGTAAGTTCAGCCTAGATAGGTAGCTTCGAATAATCAGACCTGTCCCGACAATCAGCAAGAAGCCGACAATACCAGTGATAAGCTGCGTTTGAACAAAGGCCACCGCAATCAATACTGGCATGAACGTACCCGATGTTTTAAGACCGATGATGACGCGTAGGAATACAACAATCAGTGCACCGATAGGGATGAGCATGATGGTCTTAAACATCGCTTGCTCTTCTAGCGGCAAGCTGTGTATTGAGAGGTTCAGTAGCCCATCAGCTTCAACTTTGTTGTTGGTCGCTTGCTGAGGTGTCACTTCTTGCTTAATCATCGAGAAATGGACTTGGCTATTCTTACCGCCGACTAAATCTAGTAAAGAGACGTTTGATTCATCCCAAACGAGCAAATTAGGCTGAGATGCGGCTTGTTCGGAGTTTGGAGAGAATAGTACCCACTCACTTCCGGACCACACTTGAACCATTGGTTGAATCGCTTGGCGTCGACGACCATCTTCAAGCTCAATAACACCGACAATCTTACTTTGAACACCAGCCGTTAAAAGGAGTTTACTGAGGGCATCGGTACGATTGAAATCGTTAAGAATCAATGCAGCATTTTGGCTATCTGGGTCATTGAGTATTTTGATAAGCTCACGGGCGAACGTTACGTTGTCGGCCGAGCGACTCATCGCGCGTTCAATCAATGCATTTGCAGCAGCCTGCTGAGGTGCTGATAGCGTTGGTGGAATAATGTCACCTGTTGGCGGCTGAGGCGTGACTTTTGCTTGTGGATCGACTAAGAACTGAGCTTTGTAATAGATGGTTTGTGGCCCAGAGGCTTGTCGAATAGACCATTCAGCGCGTCGACCAGAATCGGAATCGACGTATGAGACGCCATAGCCAGGTGAAGAGGCAGACTCACCGATCAGTGTGTAGCCTTTTTGGGTGTGTGGTGCCGCGAGAGAGGCTTTTACTTCTCCACCATTGGCGTTAAATTCGATGCGTGCTTCCACGTCCCAAACTTGACGAGTTTCGCCTGGCGTCCAAGGAACGCCGTAATTGTCATGTCTAAAAACACTCAAAGCAATGCCAGCAACCACCAAAAGGATGATTGACAGGTAAAACGGTATTCTCGAGGTCATAATCTGCCTTTTTATTTTTGGTCTTCTTCCGTCTGAATGTACTTACGGCTCACATCAACCACTGCGATGTCGCGCATAAATTCTCTTCCTAGCAAAACAGGATGGTTCATTTGAGAACGATCTGCCAACGTAAACTGTGCTTTTTCATGGATATTTCCGACTCGAACCCAAAGTTCTACGACGGCACGACGCTCAAGTTCATCCGTGGTCGCTTGTCGAATTTTCACATAGCGAATAATGGGTGCTTCAATCCAGGTATTTTTTTCTTCTTCTGACTTGGTGCTGTCTGCAAGGTGGAAACGAACCCAGTTTTTGCCGTTTCTCTCGAATTCCTCGATGTCGACAGCATTTAATGAAGAGGTTGCAGCACCAGTATCGACACGAGCATCAAAAGTTTGTTTGATTGAATCTATCGTGACTCGTTCAATCGAGCCAAGCACAACGCCATTCGTAGGGGTCGCTTGAATAGGAGCTGGTGCTTGAACGATGATGGGGTCTTTGGGTTTTTTAATCTCAGCCATTGCATCATCACGGAAGGTAATGAGTTTGCTTTCTAATTTGTTGACTTGCTCCTCAAGGCCATCGATGTAATCGGATTGGTTACTGATTTGAAGCTCTAAATTGGAAATGCGAGTATTGATATTCGTTTCTGAGGCTTGAATAGCGGCTAACGTTTCTTGGTGGTACTGTTCGCCCTTCGTAAGGGTACATCCTGAAAGTAGGGCGATGGCAACAACCGGAGTCAATCGTGTAAACATTGAAAACCTTGGATTGGATGAAGTCGTTTATTTTTAGTAGTTTAGCGTAGAACGACAGAAGCTCACAACAAAGAATCTCTTGAAGTCTCTCAAAGAGTGAGGATTAGTGACGAAAAGCTAAAAAAACAAAGGATGCTGTTCGCATCCTTTATATGATTCAAAAGAGGGTAATGTCTTAAAGGCGGGAGTGAGTTAAGACACTGTCAGAAATCTCAATTATTTATGGCTTAGTTGCCACAAGCACCGCACGGCGTGGTGCAGGGTAACCTTCAACGGTTTTAGTTGGATCGTTAGGATCTAAGTAATCTGGAAGTGAATTGTGTGTCATCCAATCCGTTGTGCGTTGTTCGTCAACCGACGTGACGTTCTCGTCCACGATGCGGACATCTTCAAAGCCAACCAGCTCTAGCCATACTTTCAAAGCTTTCGCTGAAGGGAAGAAGTACACGTTACGCATTTGCGCATAACGAGAGGTTGGAACAAGAACGGCGTTCTCGTCACCTTCAATGACAAGTGTTTCTAGCACGAGTTCACCACCAGATACCAACTGATCTTTTAGTTGGACTAAGTGATCCAGTGGAGAGCGGCGGTGGTAAAGCACGCCCATGCTAAACACCGTGTCGAAGGCTTCTAACTTCGGTAGCTGTTCAATGCCCAATGGCAGTAGGTGTGCACGTTGGTCATCGCCCATCAGTTTACGAATCGCTTCGAACTGGATTAGGAACAGGTGAGAAGGATCGATACCGACAGTAAGACGAGCACCTTCACCTAACATGCGCCACATGTGGTAGCCATTACCGCAACCGACATCAAGAACACTGCGATTCTTCAGTGGTGAAATATGCGGAAGCACGCGGTCCCATTTCCAGTCACTGCGCCATTCAGTATCAATATGAATACCGTGAACATGATATGGACCTTTACGCCAAGGGTGGAAGGTGCGCAGTAAGCTTTCGAGCTTTTTCAGTTCACCCGTGTGCATTGGCTCGTTGTTTGAAATGGTAACGGAGCTTGTGATATCCACATGCTCTGGCTGGCCCGCTGGGATTTTGTTCAGTGCTTTCAACCAGCGACCAAAGTCACCGTGCTCTGCATTTTGCCAGTCCGTCAGCTGCTGTGGTAACACATTCAACCAAGGTTGAAGACGTGTGTCTTGGGCAATGAATTGGTAGAAATTTGCAAAGTTAAACATAGTTAGTTAATCGCTGAGTTGATGATATAAAAGTAATGAATCGTATCTTTCTTACAGGCGAAATGGCCTATTTGATAGCGAACATTGAGCCAAAGTTAAAGCATTGGAACCAAACGTCATAGCTAGAGAAACCAATTTTCGCAAAACGCTCTTTGTGGTCTTTCTTTGAGTCTGGGCGCATCACATTTTCAATCGCGCTGCGCTTTTGACTGATTTCTAGCTCGCTGTAGCCATTTGCACGTTTGAAATCGTGGTGTAGGTCGATCAATAGTTCATTCGACACTTCATCTTCAAATACGTACTTTTCCGACAAAATTAAAATGCCGCCAGGACGCAGACCTGCGTAGATTTTTTCTAACAACGCATAGCGGTCTTCTGGTGAAAGAAACTGAAGTGTGAAGTTAAGTACCACAACGGAAGCATTTTCGATTTCGATATTACGAATATCGGCTTCTACGACGTTGACTGGTGTGTCACTGCGGTATGCGTTTACGTGAAGCTTACAGCGCTCAACCATTGCAGGCGAGTTGTCTACCGCGATGATTTGGCAACCTTCTTGTTTGATATGACGACGCATAGAAAGCGTAGCTGCGCCTAAAGAACAGCCTAAATCGTATATAGTTGAATGCGGTTTAACAAAACGTTCAGCCAACATACCGATTGCAGAAATAATATTGCTATAGCCCGGCACCGATCGCTGAATCATGTCAGGAAACACTTCCGCTACGCGTTCATCGAACGTGAAATCCCCAATTTTATCGATTGGAGCCGAAAAAATAGTATCTGGATTGCTCTTAGGGTTCATAACCAAATCTCTGCATACAAGCCGCCTGAAACGTCAGGCATCAAAAAAGGCGCGTATTTTATGGGAAATTCGCGCCTCTGTCATTTGCTTAATTATCAGCGTATCTAAAACATCTGTATTTGCGAGTTGCCATCATTCGCTGGGAATACAGTCAAATTCGGCAGCGAGAGCTTAAGTTGTAGCTGTTTATACAGTTTTTCGGCAAGTTCTGGTGCCAGTACGTTATCTGGCGTGTGGATCATTAAATAAGGCTGAATGCCTTGTTCAACCCACATGGGTAACTTCTTTAGCCAAGGTTCGAAAAAGCGCAAGTTATCATCGATATCTGGGTGCCCAATAAAGCGAATCATCGGATGCTTAGCCGTTGCGATGGCATGGACAGGAACACGAGGTTTGTTTTGGTGTGCATCAATGACGGCTTCAGAGGTAGGCTCTGCAGCAAAAACGGGGCGACTGTCCATGATGATACGGTCAATACCGTTTTCTACTAACCATTGGTTGAGTTCTCGTTCCTCTTCTCCCTTGGAGAAAAACGCCATGTTGCGAACTTCAACCCCGAGTGGAAAGTTTGGCGAGAAACGGGAACAGAACTTTTTTAGCCGCCCGAGATGCTCTGGTCCAAATGCAGCAGGCAGTTGAATCGTCCACTGACCAACACGCTCATGCAGCGGCTCCATCATCTTCATGAAGTCTCGCAATTGCTCGTCACAGCCAGTTAGCATTTGCTCGTGAGTAATGGCCTTTGGAAGCTTGAATGTGAACTTAAAATTGTCATGAGTAGCGGCTTTCCAGTTCAGCACCGTATTGCTCGTTGGTGTGGCGTAAAAGGTGGTGTTGCCTTCCACCGTATGAAATACCTGTGCGTATTTTTCTAAACGTTCAGCAGGTTTCGTTCCACGGCCATAAAAGCTTTGTTGCCACTGGTTGTGCGACCACATGGTCAGCCCAAGTCGAAGGGGTAAAATGTCCATGGCTCATCTTCTCTTTTTCTGATGAAAGATACTTTACGAGAGTTTTGCTGAAATAGGTATTTTCACGCTATAATCATCAGCAATTTTTTCGTTTTGGTGTGGTTTTGAACATTTGTTGTACTAAAAAGCACCAGTGAATGATAAAACACAATTAATTGTATGTTGAGTGGTCGATTTTCATAGGCTTTCAGCGTATAAATAAATCTTTACTCTGCTTGGCAATGAGGCTGACAGAGCGTAGTTAACAATATTTGAGAGATTGGGAATTTCATTATGCGTACCCATTACTGTGGTCACCTGAACAAGTCCCTTGCAGGACAAACTGTAGAACTTTGCGGCTGGGTTAACCGTCGTCGTGATTTAGGCGGTCTTATTTTTATCGATATGCGAGATCGCGAAGGTATCGTTCAGGTAGTTGTTGATCCAGATATGGCAGATGCGTATGAGGTGGCTAACACACTTCGTAATGAATTCTGTATCAAATTAACTGGTGAAGTTCGCGTTCGTCCAGAAAGCCAAGTAAACAAAGACATGACAACGGGTGAAGTTGAGATCCTTGCGAAAGGTCTTGAAATCATTAACCGCTCTGACGTTCTGCCTCTGGACTTCAACCAAAAGAACTCTGAAGAGCAACGTCTGAAGTACCGTTACTTAGACCTACGTCGCCCAGAAATGAGCGACCGCATCAAGCTACGTGCTAAAGCGTCTAGCTTTGTTCGTCGTTTCCTAGATGACAACGGCTTCCTAGATATCGAAACTCCTGTACTAACGAAAGCGACACCAGAAGGGGCTCGTGACTACCTAGTACCAAGCCGTGTTCACAAAGGCAGCTTCTACGCGCTTCCTCAGTCACCACAGCTATTCAAACAGCTGCTAATGATGTCTGGTTTTGATCGTTACTACCAAATCGTTAAGTGTTTCCGTGATGAAGACCTGCGTGCTGACCGCCAACCTGAATTCACTCAGATCGATATCGAAACGTCATTCATGACGGCTGATCAAGTACGTGAAAAAACGGAGCAGATGATCCGTGAAATGTGGCAAGAGCTATTAAATGTTGATCTGGGCGAATTTCCAGTGATGTCATTTGAAGAAGCGGCACGTCGTTTCGGCAGTGACAAGCCAGACCTACGCAACCCACTTGAGCTGGTTGACGTGGCAGACATCCTAAAAGATGTTGATTTTAAAGTATTCTCAGGTCCTGCAAACGATGAAAAAGGTCGCGTAGCCGTGATCCGCGTACCAGGCGGGGCTGCGCTGTCTCGTAAGCAAATCGATGAGTACACGAACTTCGTTGGTATCTACGGCGCGAAAGGCCTAGCATGGATGAAAGTAAACGACCGTGCAGCCGGCTTTGAAGGTGTCCAGTCTCCAGTGGCTAAATTTCTAAACGAAGAAGTAGTGGCGCAGCTACTTGAGCGTACACAGGCTGAAACTGGCGATATCATCCTATTCGGTGCTGATAGCAAACGCGTTGTGACTGAAGCGATGGGCGCACTGCGTCTTAAGTTAGGTACTGACCTTGAGCTAACTGACAAGTCTGCTTGGAAACCGCTATGGGTTGTTGACTTCCCAATGTTTGAAGAAGACGACGAAGGTAACCTACATGCGATGCACCACCCGTTTACTTCTCCTCTTGGCCTAACCGCAGAAGAGTTGAAAGCGAACCCTGCATCAGCAAATTCAAATGCGTACGATATGGTTATCAACGGCTACGAAGTGGGCGGTGGTTCAGTACGTATTCATAACGCAGAAATGCAAGCTGCAGTATTTGATATTCTAGGTATCGATGCAGACGAGCAAAAACTGAAGTTTGGCTTCCTATTAGACGCACTGAAATTTGGTACGCCTCCACACGCAGGTCTTGCATTCGGTCTAGACCGCCTAGTGATGCTGCTATGTGGTACTGATAATATCCGTGATGTTATCGCTTTCCCTAAAACAACAGCAGCGGCGTGTTTACTTACTGATGCTCCAAGCCTTGCAAATCCAGCCGCTCTTGAAGAGCTGGCGATAGCAGTAACGGCGGCAAAGAAAGACGCTGAATAAGCACTGATTTAGGTCATGCGATCGAATAAATAAAGAAAACTCCCGCACCCGCGGGAGTTTTTGTTTAAGTGAAAGAGATCCCCCGAAGTAACCTCGAGATCCCAGACTCAGTGACAAAGCTAAGTATCCTGCCTCTTGAAGTCCTTTGGGAATAGTTTCTAAATAGGAATTTACATGTCAATCATTCTTGGAATTGACCCGGGCTCCCGTATCACAGGTTATGGTGTTATTCGCCAAAATGGCCGACACCTTCAATATTTGGGCAGCGGTTGTATTCGTATGTCTGAAAAAGAATTACCTGGCCGTCTGAAACAAATCTACGCAGGTGTCACAGAGATCATTACTCAATTTCAGCCAGATGTGTTTGCCATTGAACAGGTGTTTATGTCTAAGAATGCGGATTCTGCACTTAAGCTTGGGCAAGCGCGTGGTAGTGCCATCGTGGCGGCGGTTAACGCTGATCTTCCGGTGTATGAATACGCCGCGAGACTGATTAAACAGGCCGTGGTGGGCACTGGTGGAGCAGATAAAACACAAGTTCAGCATATGGTTCAGCACATGTTAAAACTGCCTGCTAAACCACAAGCCGATGCCGCAGATGCATTGGGTGTGGCGATTTGTCATGCCAATACCAATAAAACCTTAGTTGCCCTTGCTGGTAAAGCCTCCAGTGCGAGAAGAGGGCGCTATCGATAAATTAGCATCTTTCGCAGCCTCACACGCAACGGTTTTACAACCTTCCCTTCTCTCAAAAACACCCATTCACCGCACAAAGAACTGGATGTCTATCCAGTTCTTTATTATCCTGTCGCAAATTCATTTCTAAAGAGTATTTATAGTGATTGGACGTCTTCGCGGCACTCTGCTTGAAAAGCAACCACCTGAAGTTTTAATTGAAGTTAATGGCATTGGTTATGAAGTTCAGATGCCAATGAGCTGTTTCTACGAACTGCCAAATGTCGGCGAAGAAGCCATTATTTATACTCACTTTGTTGTGCGTGAAGACGCACAATTGCTTTACGGTTTCAACACAGTGAAAGAGCGTGCACTTTTCCGTGAAGTAATCAAAGCGAACGGCGTAGGTCCTAAACTAGGTCTAGGTATCCTTTCTGGCATGACGGCAACTCAGTTTGTATCGTGTGTTGAGCGTGAAGATATTTCTACACTGGTGAAATTACCTGGTGTCGGTAAGAAAACTGCAGAACGCCTTGTGGTTGAAATGAAAGATCGCCTGAAAGGCTGGGGTGCCGGTGACTTGTTTACGCCATTTACGGATGCAGCGCCTGCAGACTCTGGTGCGATGTCGAATAATGCAGAAGAGGAGGCGATCAGTGCGCTTCTTGCTCTAGGCTACAAGCCGACTCAAGCATCGAAAGTGGTTTCTCAGATCGCGAAACCGGATATGACCAGTGAGCAACTGATCCGTGACGCACTAAAGTCAATGGTGTAACGGAAAGTCCAAGGGAACAATATGATTGAAGCCGATCGTTTAATTGCGCCAGAAAATCCTTCGTTTCGTGATGAAGATGTCATTGACCGTGCGATTCGTCCTAAAAAGCTGGCGGATTACCAAGGTCAGGACCACGTGCGCGCTCAGATGGAAATTTTCATCAAAGCCGCTCAACTGCGAAATGAAGCGCTCGACCACCTTTTGATTTTTGGTCCTCCAGGTTTGGGTAAAACCACGCTTGCGAACATCGTTGCCAATGAGATGGAAGTGAACATTCGAACCACTTCTGGTCCTGTATTAGAAAAAGCCGGGGACTTAGCTGCGCTGCTAACGAACCTTGAAGAAAACGATGTGTTGTTCATTGATGAGATCCACCGTCTTAGCCCAATGGTTGAAGAGGTATTGTATCCAGCAATGGAGGACTATCAGTTAGACATCATGATTGGGGAGGGGCCAGCCGCTCGTTCAATTAAAATTGATTTGCCACCTTTTACTTTAATCGGTGCGACAACTCGTGCAGGCTCACTAACGTCCCCATTGCGTGATCGTTTTGGTATTACACAGCGCCTTGAATATTACAAAGTGAACGATCTACAAGATATCGTTCAACGCAGTGCAAACTGCCTTGGTCTTTCTATGGAATCGGAGGGCGCTCTGGAAGTGGCTCGCCGTGCTCGTGGTACGCCTCGTATTGCAAACCGCCTATTACGTCGTGTACGAGACTATGCAGAGGTAAAAGGCAACGGTCATATTTGTGCTGATACCGCCGATAAAGCGCTAAACATGTTGGATGTCGACGCAAAAGGGTTTGATTATATGGACCGCAAACTGCTGTTAGCCATCATGGAGAAGTTTGGCGGTGGGCCTGTTGGCCTAGATAACATGGCCGCGGCAATTGGTGAAGAGAAAGACACTATTGAAGATGTACTTGAGCCATATCTTATCCAACAGGGCTATTTGCAACGAACCCCTCGCGGACGAATAGCGACGGATCGAGCTTATCTTCATTTCGGAATTGAAAAATAAATTTCACAACTGAGCGTTACGCGCTCAGTCTTTGATAAATTTTGATCTATATCTCATTTGTTGTATTTTATTTCATGCGTTATAGGTAAGAAAAGTTCGCAGCTTGTTAATGCCCTGTGCCTCAAAGCCTGGTTATTTCTACTCTTTATTACTCATCCGTAACATGTCCTCTAAATATCGTTTGATCTGCATCATTGTGATGGTTTTTTGTTCAAATTCGACACATAAATATTGATGCACATCAAAGCGGTTTCTCGCCATAAACCTTTTGAAACAATCTGTTTTTACAAGTAATATTAGCCTTAGCTATATTAGCTGATGCTTAACAATTAACTAACCAATGAAGCACATTTTTGCAACAACTTGCTGTGATATTTCAACACTTTTCAAGTGTGGATAACACCTGGAAATAGATTGCAATATGTAGAGAGTGTCATTCAGCCGACACATAGGAGTTACCATGATTGACGTAGTTGATCTATCGCGGTTGCAGTTTGCACTGACAGCGATGTATCACTTCCTATTCGTACCATTGACCCTTGGTATGGCCTTCCTTTTGGCCATTATGGAATCGATGTACGTAATGACGAACAAGCAAATCTACAAGGACATGACCAAGTTCTGGGGTAAGCTTTTTGGTATTAACTTTGCCCTTGGTGTGGCTACTGGCCTTACCATGGAATTCCAGTTTGGTACGAACTGGTCTTACTACTCCCACTATGTAGGGGACATCTTCGGTGCGCCACTGGCGATCGAAGCTTTGGTCGCTTTCTTCCTGGAGTCCACTTTTGTTGGTCTATTCTTCTTCGGGTGGGATCGTCTATCTAAACGTCAGCACTTGGCGGTAACCTGGCTGGTTGCATTGGGCTCTAACTTCTCTGCACTTTGGATTCTTATCGCTAACGGTTGGATGCAAAACCCAGTGGGTGCGGAGTTCAATTTTGAAACCATGCGTATGGAAATGGTGAGCTTTGCTGACGTGGTGCTAAACCCAGTGGCACAGGTGAAATTTGTTCACACTGTGGCATCAGGTTATACCTGTGGTGCAATGTTTATCCTTGGTATTAGCTCATACTACCTAATTAAAGGTCGTGATATCGCATTCGCGCGTCGTTCATTTGCTATTGCTGCATCTTTTGGTATGGCAGCAATCTTGTCTACCATCGTCCTTGGTGATGAATCAGGCTACGAGCTTGGTGAAGTTCAAAAAGTGAAACTGGCGGCAGTAGAAGCTGAATGGCACACAGAGCCAGCACCGGCGGCGTTTACTCTGTTTGGTTTACCAAACCAAGAGACAATGGAAACGGACTACGCTATCAAGATCCCTTACGTAATGGGCATTATCGCGACACGTTCATTCGATGAGCAAGTAACAGGCCTGCGTGAGCTACGTGATGACCACGTAGATCGTATCCGTACTGGTATGTATGCGTATGAGCTATTAGAGAAACTGCGTGCGGGCGACAAGTCTGAAGCGAACATGACAGCGTTTGATGAAGTGAAAGGTGATCTAGGTTACGGTCTACTTCTAAAACGTTACACTGACAATGTTGTTGATGCGACTGAAGATCAAATCCAAGCTGCGGCGGATGATTCTATTCCGACAGTATGGCCTCTATTCTGGTCGTTCCGCATCATGGTGGCGTGTGGCTTCATCATGCTATTCGTATTTGGTGCGGCATTCGTTCAAACATGTCGTCAGAAAATCGAACAAAAACAATGGGTTCTTAAAGCCGCACTATTCAGTATTCCACTACCTTGGATTGCTATTGAAGCAGGTTGGTTTGTTGCAGAATACGGTCGTCAGCCGTGGGCTGTAGGTGAAATCCTGCCAGTTTACGTCGCGGCGTCAGCACTGACCGCGGCTCAAATCTGGACGTCACTATTTGCAATTCTAGCGCTTTACACGGTATTCCTGATTGCAGAAGTATACCTAATGGTGAAATTCGCACGTAAAGGTCCAAGTAGCCTAAAAACAGGCCGCTACCACTTCGAGCAAAATGCTGACTCTGTTGAAGACAAAGTTAGCCGCCAAGTAGAAGCGTAAAGCAAGGAGATAACAAGATGTTTGATTACGAAATCTTGCGACTCATCTGGTGGGTACTGATCGGTGTTCTACTAGTTGGTTTTGCAATTACAGATGGTTTCGATATGGGTGTGGGCGCGCTTGTACCTATTATCGGCAAAAACGACACGCAACGTCGTGTCATGATTAACTCAATTGCTCCGCACTGGGATGGTAACCAAGTTTGGCTTATCACCGCTGGTGGTGCATTGTTCGCCGCTTGGCCTTTGGTTTACGCGACATCGTTCTCAGGTTTCTACCTAGCGATGATCCTCACTCTGGCTGCACTTTGGCTACGTCCAATTGGTTTGGACTACCGTTCAAAAATTGAAGACAAAAAATGGCGTAATACTTGGGATATTTGTATCTCAATCAGTGGCTTCGTTCCACCAATCATCTTTGGTGTGGCGTTTGGTAATCTTCTACAAGGTGTACCATTCCAGTTGAACGATTTCCTGATGCCAACGTACCACGGTTCATTCTTTGGCCTACTAAACCCATTTGCACTGCTATGTGGTCTAGTTAGCTTGTTCATGATCCTGATGCAAGGTGCGACTTGGCTACAAATGAAGACCACTGGCGAAGTACACACACGTGCTCGTAACGTAGCTCAGCTTACTGGTCTACTAACAGTGGTTGCTTTTGTTGTGGCTGGTTTCTGGATCCAAAATATCGACGGTTACGTAATTGTGGGTGGCATCGATACAGCGGCACCATCAAACCCTCTGAATAAAGAAGTGATTCGTGAGGCAGGTGCGTGGATGAAGAACTTTGAAAATTACCCTCTACTGTGGGCTGCGCCGGTATTAGGCATGGCAATGCCGCTGCTGGCTGTGTTGGCATCACGTCTAGAAAAGTGTGGTTTGGCGTTCTTGACTTCAAGCCTTGGTAACGCCGGTGTCATCTTTACTGCTGGTTTTGCTATGTTC
Source organism: Vibrio sp. PNB23_22_6 (assembly GCF_052877535.1). NCBI lineage: Bacteria > Pseudomonadati > Pseudomonadota > Gammaproteobacteria > Vibrionales > Vibrionaceae > Vibrio > Vibrio sp. PNB23_22_6. The sequence goes on from NZ_JBNFXP010000003.1 coordinate 281,757, forward strand.
CCATTCATCATGCCGTCGGATCTTGTACCAAGCCACAGCTTAACGATGTGGGATGCAACATCATCGGAATTGACGTTAAACCTAATGACAGGTGTTGCGTTTGTCATGGTTCCAATCATCCTTGCTTACACGTCTTGGACTTACTACAAGATGTTTGGTCGCCTTGATGACAAGTTCATTGAAGAAAACAAAAACTCACTTTACTAAGGGGCATTGACTATGTGGTATTTCGCGTGGATTCTAGGTGTACTACTTGCTTGTGCATTCGGTATCATCAATGCTCTTTGGTTAGAGCACACAGAAATGATGGATGAAGACAGTGAGTAATCTCGCTGACAAGGTAGCAAAGTTACACGCCCCAATGGATAAGACTCCCTTGAGAGTCTTATCTCTAATCCTCGGTTTGATGCACGTAGGATTGGTGATGTGGGATCCTGATGCTTACCATCGAGCAATTGGTGGCTTTAACGCAGTGATCGTTCCGGCAATGATTTGGGCAATGTGCTCAAGCATGGTGTATGGGGTGGGCTTCAAGCCGAAAAAATGGTACTGGCAAGTGTTGTTTAGCCCATATTTTTCACTCGCTATCTTAATTTATCTGACTGCACTGTATTTCATGTAGACGTTACACTCAACAATGCAGTTGGTTACTAAATCATCGAACAAAAGCCAAGCGCTTCGCTTGGCTTTTATTTTTTCTACAAAAATCAAAAATATTCTATTAGCTTAGTACCAATTATGGCCGCTTCAGTTATAGTGATTGCTTTAAAGAATTGAATGTATTGGAACTCCCTTGCTAGGCACAACAAATCCCTTCCGCTGGCCGATCACCGTGTATTATGAAGATACCGATGCGGGTGGCGTTGTATATCACTCAAATTATTTAAAATTCTTTGAACGTGCACGCACTGAAATGTTGCGTGCAAAAGGCATTTCTCAACATGTGTTATTGGAACAAAACATAGGCTTTGTTGTCCGACACATGGATATCGATTTCAACCAAGGGGCTAGATTAGACGAGCATTTGACCGTTCTAACCCGAGTGTCAGAAATAAAACGTGCGTCCCTGCAATTCTGTCAAGAGTTAGTCAATGATGAAGGCAAAACATTGTGCAAGGCAATTGTTAAGGTAGCATGTATCGATAATAAGAAAATGAAGCCAATAGCTATTCCATCATTGATAAATTCGGAGCTAACAAATAGTGACTGCTGATATTTCCATTTTAGACCTCTTTCTTCAGGCCAGTCTGTTGGTAAAGCTTGTGATGCTAACCCTACTAGGTATGTCAATCGCATCATGGGCAATGATCATTAAGCGCAGCAAAGTACTGTCTCAGGCATCGAAAAGTGCGGAGTCGTTTGAAGATAAGTTTTGGTCGGGCACTGACCTTTCTCAGTTATATCAAAAAGTGAAAGGTCGTAAAGACGACATTGAAGGGACAGAAGAAATCTTCTACGCAGGATTCACTGAGTTTGCCCGCTTACGTAAGAGTAACGCAAACTCTCCTGCTTACATCATGGAAGGCACCGGTCGTGCAATGCGTGTTGCGGTTGCTCGTGAAGTTGATGAACTGGAGACCAGTTTACCTTTTCTGGCAACAGTGGGTTCTATCAGCCCATACATCGGCCTGTTTGGTACGGTGTGGGGGATCATGCACGCATTTATCGCGTTAGGTGAGGTAAAGCAAGCGACCCTTTCGATGGTTGCGCCAGGTATCGCAGAAGCACTTATCGCTACAGCAATGGGCCTGTTTGCCGCGATTCCTGCCGTGATGGCTTACAACCGATTAAGCAACAAAGTGAGCAAGCTTGAGCACACCTACGCCACTTTCTCTGAAGAATTCCACAGCATTTTGCACCGTCAAGCAATGGCGGGTCGAGACAGCGCAAGTAAGGAATAAGTCATGGCGGGTTACCAACCTAAAAAGCGCAAAATGACAGCAGAAATCAACGTTGTTCCATATATCGACGTTATGCTTGTATTGCTGATCATTTTCATGGCGACCGCACCATTTGTCACTCAAGGGGTGGATGTTGATCTTCCAAAAACATCCACCGCTGAATCCATGCAAGAACTCGCAGGTGATACAGACAGTAGCTTCATCATTATTGAAATTGATCGTGACGGTAATTTAGGCCTAAGCGTGAATGATGAAGAGATGCAACGTGGTCTGTCATTGCAAGATGTGATTGTGCATGTGAAAGCTGAACGTTCTATCAAACCTGATTCTCCCGTTGCAGTTGGTGGTGATGCGGCAACTCCGTATGCCGACGTGGTCATTCTACTAGATGAGTTAAGTCGTGCTGGCATTCCTAAAGTGGGTCTGATGACTGATATCAGAGAATAGACATCGAATATCTATGAAAGATAACAAGAAGAAATCCAAAGAATACGCCAAACCGATAGCAATATCGGTTGGTTTGCATGCGATTCTTGTTGTGGCTCTGCTTTGGGGGACAGACTTTACCATGTCTAAGCCTGAGCCTACAGGACAGATGGTTCAGGCCATCGTGATTGACCCAAAACTTGTTCAGCAACAAGCGAAGGAGATTCGTCAGCAACGCGAAAAGGCGGTCAAAAAGGAGCAAGACCGTCTTGATAAACTAAGACGCGAAGCTGAGCAGCTTGAAAAAAATCGTAAAGCAGAAGAAGAACAGATTCGTAAGCTTAAAGAGCAGCAAGCAAAAGATGCGCAAGCCGCTCGTGAAGCCGAAGTTGCTCGCAAGAAGAAAGAACAAGAACGCAAGGCAGAAGAAGAACGGACTCGTAAAGAGAAAGTGCGAGCTGAAAAAGCGGAAAACGAACGTAAAGCCAAAGAAGAGGCAGTGCGTAAAGCGGAGCAGGAGCGTTTAGCCAAAGAAGCGGCGATAGCGAAAGCCGAGCAGGAGCGTGTTACACGTGAAAAAGCCGCGAAAGAAGCGGAAGAGAAAGCGAAACGTGAACGTGAAGCTGCAGCAAAAGCCGAGCAAGAACGCATCGCGAAAGAAAAGGCAGCCAAAGAGGCTGCTGAGAAAGCACGCAAAGAAAAAGAGCGTCTTGAACGCTTAGAACGAGAACGCAAAGAGCAAGAAGCGGCGCTGAACGATATTTTTTCTGGCCTTGAAAGTGAGGCGAGTCAAAACAGTGCCGCACGTAACCGTTTTATTGACGATGAGCTCTCTCGCATGTCATCTATCTATACTCAAAATATTCAGCAAAGGTTGATTAAGGATGACTACCTGTTGGGAAAAGAGTGTAGGGTAAACATCAGACTGATCCCTACAGGAACAGACATGATGGTGGCGGGCATTACCGTGTTAGGTGGCGACTCTCGCGTATGTGCCGCGGCGAAAAGTGCGATTGCGCAGGTAGGGACTTTCCCTAAATCGTCAGAAGATGCGGTCAATGAAAGACTAAAAGATATCAACTTAACTGTTGCTTTGGACTAAAAGGAACTGAGACGTGATTAAACGCCTTTTACTAGGAATGTTTGTACTGCTTGGCAGTCTTACGAGTGTAGCTCACGCTGCATTAGAGCTGGTGATTACCGATGGTATTGATTCAGCACGCCCCATTGCTGTTGTTCCATTTAAATGGGAAGGCAGTGAACCACTTCCAACCGATATTTCTGCTGTAATTGCTTCCGATTTACAACGTAGCGGTAAATTCAGCCCAGTACCGACGAACAAAATGCCACAGACACCGTTTAATGAATCGGAGGTGAACTTTGATGCATGGACAAACTTAGGTGTTGACGCGCTACTGACGGGATCAATTGCGAAAAATGAGCAAGGTAACTACGTGGTGAATTACCAGCTTGTGGACGTTGTGCGTGGTCAGTTAACAGGCGGACAAAGCAAAGCGTTAGGCGGGGATGGTGAGTTAGTGCTGTCTAAAGATCACGTGTTGTTCAACAAGGTGGCCACCCTTGAAGGCCCGCGTATGCGAGAGTATGCTCATCGTATTTCCGACCTAGTGTATGAACAGCTAACCGGTGAGCGTGGTGCGTTTATGACACGTATCGCTTACGTGGTCGTGGACGATAAAGATCGCTTCCCTTACCAATTGCGTGTTGCTGATTATGACGGTTACAACGAGCGTTTGGTGCTGCGTTCTAAACAGCCACTGATGTCGCCAGCATGGTCGCCAGATGGTCAAAAACTTGCTTATGTGAGCTTCCAGAATGGGCAGGCGGAAATTTTCATCATGAACATTTACACTGGCGAACGTGAAAAAATAACGTCATACCCTCGCCATAATGGCGCACCAAGATTTTCGCCGGACGGCAGCCAATTAGCTTTGGTTCTGTCAAAGACGGGGTCATTACAGGTGTACACATTGGATCTAAAAACTCGCAAGTTGACGCAAATTACGAGTGGCAGATCAAATAATACCGAACCTTTCTGGTATCCTGATGGTAAATCGTTAATTTTCACATCGGATAGGGGTGGTAAACCACAGATTTATCAAGTAAATTTGGACAGCGGTTCGACTAGCCGTTTGACGTGGCAAGGCAGTCAAAACTTAGGTGGTCAAATTACACCAGATGGCCGATTCCTCGTCATGGTGAATCGCAGTGACTCAGGTTTCAATTTGGCAAAACAAGATTTGGAAACAGGCGCGCTTGAGGTATTAACAAAAACGTTGCTTGATGAGTCACCGAGTATTGCCCCAAATGGTGGCATGGTTATTTATAGCTCGATTTACAATAAGAAAAACGTACTATCGATGGTGTCAATTGATGGTCGATTTAAAGCGAGATTACCAGCAACAAATGGGCGCGTGAGAGCGCCAGCATGGTCACCGTTTTTGTAGTAACAAGTTTGATTTTTAATGAAGGAAAATAAGATGCAACTGAACAAAGTTCTCAAAGGACTACTAATCGCGATTCCTGTAATGGCTATGACTGCGTGTAGCTCAAGCGATGACGCAGCTTCAAGTACTGGTGCAGCAACTAACACTGGTAGTACAGAAACGACAGTAGTGACTCCAATCGATCCAAATGGTCAACTTACGGAGCAAGAACTTAAAGAGCAAGCGCTACGTGAAACTCAAACTATCTACTTCGCATTTGATAACTCTACCATTGCCGGCGATTATGAAGAGATGCTAGCGGCTCATGCTTCTTACCTAAGCAAGAACCCAGCACTTAAAGTAACTATCGAAGGTCATGCCGATGAGCGCGGTACCCCTGAGTACAACATCGCACTAGGCGAGCGTCGTGCACAAGCTGTTGCAAACTACCTACAAGCGCTAGGTGTTCAAGCTGATCAAATCGCTATCGTTAGCTACGGTGAAGAGAAGCCACTTCTTCTAGGTCAATCTGAAGATGTTTACGCTAAGAACCGTCGTGCGGTCCTAGTATACTAATTCGAGGTAAACCTCATGTTCAGTAACACTAAGCGCGCTGTTACGCTTACGTTGCTGGCAAGTGCAGCGAACTTCGCGTTCGCTGCACCGGCCCCAGTATCAGATCTCAACAGCACATCATCATTATCTACTCGATCTTCTTCTGAAACCGATATCGAGCGTTTAGAGCGCTTGCTGCAAAATCGCAACCGCGTTCAGCTTCAAATGCAAGAGCAAATTGACCAAATGTCACAAGAGATCAGTGATCTTCGTGGTCAGTTAGAGCGCAATAGCTACGAAATGCAGCAAATGTTGCAACGTCAACGTGAGTTGTTTGTGGAGCTTGATCGCCTGCGTGGTGAAATGAAAACTGCGCCAGTGGAACCGAGTAAACCAGCAGAAACCGTTGGTAAGTATACATCGAACGCCGATGAACAAACGGCTTATCAAAACGCGGTCGATCTTATTCTTAAAAAGCGTGACTACGCGGGTGCGATTGCAGCGTTCACACAGTTCCAAAAGGACTACCCGGATTCCACTTACTCAGCAAACTCTCACTACTGGCTTGGCCAGTTGTACTTTGCTAAGAAGCAAGATAAAGATGCGGTAAAAAGCTTTGCCGCTGTGGTCTCTTACAAAGACTCAAACAAACGTGCAGATGCATTAGTTAAATTGGGCGATATCGCAGAACGTAACAACAATGCAGAGCAGGCGAAGAAATACTACCAGCAAGTGGTGGACGAATACGCTGGCAGTGCTTCAGCCAAAGTCGCCAGTTCAAAGCTGAAATAGTATTGATAAAAAAGAGAGCTTACGCTCTCTTTTTTGCTTAGTTGGGTTACCTTGTGATCCCTGTTCCTTCCGTAAATGGAAGAATTGTTATGTCTAACAAAGATATAAGGTTAGGGTGACAGAAATTCTTGTAACGGGTTGGTTTTTAAAAATTAACAAGGTTACAATGTACGGATTAAAGGAAATTGCGTAGAGCAAGAGCAATGAGCCATATACTAGACAAAATTGATACCGTTTACCCATTCCCACCAAAACCAATTCCATTAAGCGAAGAAGAAAAAACGTTTTACATTGAGCGTATTAAGAAACTGCTTAAAGAGAAAGATGCGGTACTTATCGCGCACTACTACACCGATCCTGAGATCCAAGCATTGGCGGAGGAAACGGGCGGTTTTGTTGGCGATTCGTTAGAGATGGCGAAATTTGGTAATCGTCATCCAGCAAGCACATTAATCATCGCTGGCGTTCGCTTTATGGGCGAGTCTGCAAAGATCTTAACACCTGAAAAACACATTCTAATGCCAACATTAGATGCAGAATGTTCACTTGATCTTGGTTGCCCGGCGGACAAGTTCAGCGAATTCTGTGATGCGCACCCTGACCATACCGTTGTTGTATACGCCAATACTTCTGCGGCTGTTAAAGCTCGTGCTGACTGGGTCGTAACGTCAAGTATCGCTCTTGAAATCGTTGAACACCTAGATGCAGAAGATAAACCAATCATTTGGGGCCCTGACCGTCACCTAGGCTCGTATATTGCGAACAAAACTGGCGCAGACATGTTGCTATGGCAAGGTGAGTGTGTGGTTCACGATGAGTTTTCGGCTGATGCGCTGCGTAAAATGAAGAGCGTTTATCCAGACGCCGCAATACTAGTGCACCCTGAGTCCCCTGCTAGTGTGGTTGAGCTTGCCGATGCTGTGGGCTCGACGAGTCAACTCATCAAAGCAGCGAAAGCGTTGCCTCATCAGCAAATGATTGTTGCAACTGACAAAGGCATCTTCTTTAAGATGCAGCAGCTTGTTCCAGAAAAAGAATTGATTGAAGCACCAACTGCAGGTGCAGGTGCGACATGTCGTAGCTGTGCACACTGTCCTTGGATGGCGATGAACGGCCTTAAAGCAATTGAAAAAGCGTTGAGTGAAGGTGGTGAAGAGCATGAGATTTTCGTGGATGAAGCACTACGTGTGAAATCGCTTATCCCACTGAACCGTATGCTAGATTTCGCTGAGCAGCTCAACATGCAAGTGAAAGGCAACGCTTAAGCATTTGTAAATTGTTAAGTTAAATCTCAAAAACCAGCCGAATATGGCTGGTTTTTTTGTTTCTTACAATCAATGGGTTAGTATTTAGTTATCGCAATTAGAAAGGAATCGGAAACGTATGGCAGTGTGGCTAGTACTGAAAAAGTGGTTAAGCACCCATTTTTTCAAATTGAGCAACCGAAACCTTCTCGTCATCAGTGGCGCTTATATTACCATCTCATGGTTGTTGTTGGCTCTTGCTGGAGAGCGCGCACTGACGGATAACTTCGCAAACTTCATCTACTACTTAATGGTCACCGCTTCAACGGTGGGTTATGGTGACCATTCACCGGTCACTGATATTGGCAAGTGGGTAGTCGTGTTGTTTATTATCCCGGGTGGTTTGAGTTTATTCGCTGCTATTTTAGGGCGAGTAGCAGGAGGGGCGATTGATTATTGGCGAGCAGGGATATTGGGTAAACGGAGAGTAAAAGTGGAAAATCATATCGTATTATTGGGTTGGAATGGCGCACGTACCATGCACCTTATCCGTATGTTGCAGCATGAAGAGGAAGGCAAGCGCCCAATCGTGTTATGCAGCCGCTCAGACATAGAAAACCCATTACCGGGTGAGATTGGTTTTATCAAGGTGAACAGTTACACCGATGCGCAGGAGATGAAGAACGCTAACATCACCAGTGCCAACTGTATCATTGTTGATAACCTAAGTGATGATATTACCCTCTCGGCCGCTTTGTATTGTGCCTCCGTGAATCCTGACGCACACTTGCTCGCCTACTTCAAAGACGAAGCGCTAGGCCGATTGCTCAGTCAGCATTGTCCGAAAGCCGAGTGTATCCCCGCCGTTGGTGCAGAGATGTTGGCAAAAGCGGCGGTCGACCCTGGCTCGAGTGCGCTGCATCAAGAACTGTTAGCCTCGACCCGAGGAATGACGCAATACTCAGTGATTTATCCAGAAAACCAACCACCGACAAGCGTAGAAACGATCTTCGGATTTATTAAGCAGCGTCATCAAGCCACATTGATCGCGGTTGATCTTGGAAATGGTATCGAACTCAACCCTGATCTAGAGGCAGCAGTACCAGCCAATACCAAGTTGTTTTACATTGCAGACGAGCGTATTGAAGATTTCTCTTGGACAGACATGAACAAAGACAAATAATGCATATCGTTGCCAACCTGTTGGCCGTTGGTTAGTGAAGCAAGGTATGGCGTGTTACGTTCCACATTTATTTCAACGTGATCAAAAAAAGCTCTCCTAGGCCTAGGAGAGCTTTTTAGTTGTGATTATTGATCTTCAGCGAGCGTCACACCACGCTGAGTCAGACCGCTAAGCATCATTGGTACTGCATTGAAGATCTCTTCAAATTGCTCCAAACCTTCTATGCCTTGTTCTGCAAGTGCCGCGATGGTGGTTTCTGGATCGTAAAGCATGGTCAGAGAAAGAAGAACCCCCCCAAGCAACGCGTTGTCTTCGCTGTCTTCCGGCATCAGTGTTTCCCAATCATCACGAGCAAGTTGCCAACCTTGAAGCACACCCTCGCAGAAATCACGAGTGGTTGCAGAAATAATGTCTTGCTCATCCAAAGTACAACCTTCAGGCCACTGCCAAGACCCGTCAAGAAGCGCAGGACGTGCCTGGTTCCACATTTGTACGATCTCATCAATGTATTGTTCTAGTTGCTCGCCATCAGAAAATGGCGCAGTTTCTTCTCCGCCCCACAGAAATGGTAGCCACTCTTGAGGCATCAATACGTTTGGTGCTGACGCCATCGCTGTCACGAAGCCCTGAGTTTTCGCCAGGTTTAGTAGTTTTCCGTCAAGCTCTGGAAGAGAAAGAATATCTTGTAGTTTCAAAATAAAATACCATTTGTTAATGGATTGGTTGATTGCGCTTATCTTACCAATCAATCAGGCATAAATCGATATACCTATGCGACTCCAAAGGGTAGGGGGTGTTTAGATTTATGTAAATTAGCCCTTCACTTGGAAATCCCCCCTCTTGCTCTGATAGCTAGTGCTTCACTGTCTCTGCAATTATCTAGGCTGCCGGTTTTCTCCGAATCTCATCTCCTGGTTAGCATAAGTGTGCTTATTTGAATGACTATGGCCATATATTCTGCCATCAATCTGCATGTTTTCATTGGCTAACTCATTTGGAAAGTAAATAAATTACGTTTTTAAGCTTCAGTTTAGGCCGTTTTATGGCTGATTTTGCTAGTGCTGGTGAGATTCTCTATCTTAATGGCTAAATGTGGTTATTAATTTACAACTTAACAATTAAAATGGTTATTTAAACTGAATAACTTATGATTTAATAGTCTCAACAACTACATAGGTCTTATGGTGTAGTAAGTTATCTTTTGTTTGCCATGTATGTTGGTGTTTGATGTTAGAGGTTGTAAATGAAGTCGCGTGGACCATTTTGTATTCGTAATGCTGCAGCGGATACTTTTGCTATGGTGGTGTTTTGTTTTATCACTGGGATGGTTATTGAAATTTTGATTTCGGGTATGACGTTTGAACAGTCCCTAGCATCGCGTACATTGTCTATTCCAGTAAACATCGCGATTGCTTGGCCTTACGGCATGTTCCGCGATTGGGTGCTGCGCCAAGGTAAAAAGGTATCTCCTTCGTCTGTTATAAAAAACGTGTCTGATTTAGTGGCGTATGTATTGTTCCAGTCACCGGTTTACGCAGGTATCTTATTTGCCGTTGGAGCATCAACGGAGCAAATCATCACTGCCGTCGCTAGTAATGCAGTGGTGTCTTGTGGCATGGGAGTACTTTACGGCTACTTCCTCGATCAGTGCCGTCGTTGGTTCCGTGTGCCGGGTTACTATCAAGGCGCGTAATTGTCCCACTTTTGCTCAATTTAGCTAGATAATGAGCAAACAAACGAAAAAGGGTGCTTTTTTTTATATTTAGCCTTGACCATCAGGCACATAATCATTAAATTAGCGCCTTGTTAGCCAATGATGCTAACCACAATTTGATTCGGTGAGTTGTCCGAGTGGCTGAAGGAGCACGCCTGGAAAGTGTGTATACGGCAACGTATCGAGAGTTCGAATCTCTCACTCACCGCCACATTTAGAGCCCCTGCTTTCTAGCAGGGGCTTTTTTCGTTATATAAATCAGAATTTTATCTTCTTACCAATTCTTGTACTTTCTGACCTTTTCTAGCCAAATCTAGCTCTTTTTGTGATGCTAAAAGTGATGCCACTTAAGGATTGAATAGCCACCAAATCAGTAGACACTCTTTAACTTGATTTCATATTGCTTTTCATACTCTACTGGCGACAACTGAT